>CAIQJW010000220.1 GCA_903872255.1 uncultured delta proteobacterium
AGTATGTGTCGATCTCGCTCAATGCGAGATGTTCGCAGAGTCCCCGGATCGCAGAAGACGCTACCGAAATATTTTTGAATTTGCTGTCAATAAGGAAACTTATCGTTTTTGGTGATGTCTCAGTCATATATTTCGTTAAGTGCCTGCAATGCATCGGACTGCGCGGGAAAAATGTGAAATACCCGGTTCATTCTCGTGAGATTAAAAAGCCCCATGACCGTGTCCCGTATAGAGCAGACGACAAGATCGCCGTCGCCATCGATGGTCTTGAGGGAGGATACCATCACCCCGAGGCCGCTGGAATCGATAAAATCGACATTAGAAAGGTCAAGCACGATCAATTTATTCCCCCGGTTTATCCAGTCAACCATTCTTCCTTTGAATTCGGTTGAAACCGATGCATCTATTCTGCTTTCCAGGGGAATGACCACCAGTACCTTTCCCACCTTCTTTTCTTCTATTTGCATAAATTATCCCTCCGATAAATGCCGCCTGTTCGCGGCTTTCCCTTTTGTGCCGTGTTTGCCGTATTCAATTACCACGATCGATATGTCATCCTGGAAAGGCCGTCCGTTGCAAAAATCGGTGATGGAATGGACAACCCCATCCAGGAGATCGGTTATTCGCTCATGCCTGACGGACTCCAGAATAGAGGAGAACCGTTCGGGCCCGTAAAAATCGTCCCTGTCATTCTGGCAATCGAGGATCCCGTCCGTAAAAAGGATGATACGGTCTCCCCTCTTCAAGGATATCTCACCTTCCTCGAAAGGGACCAGCCCGCCAAGGCCAATGATCGTACCGCCCTTATCGAGTATTTCGAGCTCTCCGTTCTCACGCAGAACTATCGGCAATGGATGCGCTGCGTTGCTGTACGTCAGGCTGCCCGTTATCGTGTTGATGATCAGGTATACGATCGTAAAAAACCTGTCAAAACGCTCTATCGGGTACTCCCTGTCGAGTGATTCCATAACCGTCCGGGGTGAATTGATCCTGTATCCCGGCGGTTCATATATCTGCTCTTTCGTCACGTTTCCTTCAGGTTTCAATATCTGGGAAACGGAGACCGTGATAAGAGCGGCAGGGACACCGTGCCCGCTGACATCTATCATATATACGCCGACATGCTTCTCGTCGAGGCGCACTATATTGAAGATATCACCGCCGATCGCATGGCTGGGCATGAATCTCCAGCCTAACATCAGGTTTTCTATGTCCGGCAAATGCCGGGGCAGCAAACTTTCTTGAATTCCTGCGGCCGCCTTAAGGTCGTCATCCAGGATCTTCTGTTTCTCGGTCAATACCTCGTTGGCCTGTCTCAGCTCCAGTGTCAATTTGCGGATCTTGAGCTGGTTATCTATCCGCGCAAGGACCTCCGCCTTGTCGAAGGGTTTTGTAATGTAATCATTGCCGCCGCATTCAAGGCCCCGTACCTTATCGGCTGACTCCGATTTACCCGAGAGAAAAATGACCGGAGTATCATCGTGGTTATCACGGATGCTTTTGCAGACTTGAAAACCGTCAATGCCGGGCATGATTATATCGAGAAGAATTAGGTCAGGTTTAAAACTTTTCGTCTTTGCCAGGGCTTCATCGCCATTTATTGCCTCGGCCACGTCGAAACGCGTCACCGGCAATATCCGCTTCAAAAGCGCCCGGATATCGTCGTTGTCGTCAACAATCAAGACCTTGCCCTGCATCCTACTGGTAATAATACAGCCGATGATGCGATTATTCCACGTAATTTTTACAGAATGAGCGGGGCAGCCCCGCTATTTTTTCGATTGTGATGCCCATTGCGAATCGTGTATGATTACCGTGTGCCGAACACATCATACGACGACCGAAGAAAGGAAAAGAGGCTCGATATACGGTCTGTCAACCTGCCGTTCCTGGGGACCCGGGACACGGACCAATCCAGTTTCCAGTATCTCATACTCGACTTAAGCAAAAGCGGCATTGGATTTGCGATCCCGAACTGGGTTGTCAACAGGGAAGGCTTAAGGAAAGGGGATACGATAAATTTCAATCTGCCGATCCTTATCGAGGATTTTTATTATAGACAGGGTGAAGTTCTCTGGGCAAAATGGGATGAAGGTATGGCCGCGCAGGTGTACGGGGCATCCTTCGTCAACATGGGGCTGCCGGCATATCCGGTTTATATTTCACTGGACGCCGATTCCATTTCCGTGAGCCTGAATGATTTTGCAGTAAAAGACAACATGCTGTACCGCGTCTTGAAAGACACCGCATTCCTGAAAAGAGGCGTGGAGATATACATCAGTCATCTTGTCCCGTTTTTTTCGCGCATAGCGAAGTACCCGCCCAAAGAATATCCTCAATTGAAAGGTTTTCTGCTTTCAGATATAAGGGAACGCGTCAGGGACCATTTCGATAAACTTGAAACCCTGTACATGACGATAAAGGCCGAGAAACCGTCTCAGGCTGATATTGCCCGATATATCGATCTCGAAGTGCTAAGAACGATCATCGACTCAGAGATCTACGTTGATATTTTTAAAGCTGCCTTTTCCGATGACAGCATAGAACCGTATCTAAAGGCGATAAAGGACCTGGAGCAAAGGCTTTTTTATAATTACAATCTTATTGTGCTGCTTTATCTCCATTCGCTGCAGTAAAGACTTACTCGTAGACGATCTCGATGCGGGACAGGTATTCAGACAGTTCATCGGTGTATGTCCTGATCCTGTCCGGATCTTTATTTTTTGCCGATTCCTCGATAACCTTTCCGATCTCTGTGATCCGGGCGAACCCGTAACCACCTCCGCTGCCCTTCATGCTGTGGCCGAGGACCAGGATCTGGTCGAAGTCGCCATTCGTGCAGGCGTTTCTGATCGAGACAATGTCTTCCTGCCTTCTTGCAAGATAGCCCGGTATGAGGTCCTCGAGGTCCCTGTCGATCTTTACGATGATCCGCTCTTCTTCCATGATCCGCCCTCACTCATGATTGGTATGGAACTAATGTAACCGCTTTGGTGCCGCGATATATTCTCATTGATCACGGTCCGCAGCTTTTCCCGCGTCAGGCTCCGTCGCGGCCGGGGATCGCCGGGCATTCTCGATCGTGCGAATATGATCCTTTCCTGTGCCCGATTCAATGCGCCAGTCAATTTCCTTGTCGGACTCAAACCAGACGATACCGTCTATACCTAGTTCCAGTGACTCCCGGATCGCACTTGCGATCCATTCCTGTTTGCTGCCGCCGGCAGTGGCGGTTGAAGTCTCGAAGACGATGACGGGTTTTGCAGGATCTGAGGAGCTCAGTTTCTTGAGTTCGGCAACGGGTTTCCCGAATATTTCCCTGAAGGACATCCATCTGCTTTGCCATCCATGGGCTTCCCGGGTGCGGGTCGTTCCCCAGTTGTATCCATCGATACCCAGGATATCGACATAATCATTGCCCGGATAATAGGCGGTTATCGTGTTCCATGAAGCTTGTGGGTCATACGACGCGTCAGGTACGTTCTCTGCGTTGGCGCAAAATACCCACCGTACATTGCCGGCGCCTGCTTTCCTGAAGATGTCAACGACGTACCGGTACATTTCCTTGTATATGTCCGGGCTCTTCGGCCCGAATTCGGCTTCGGATGTTCCCCAGTGGTATCGCTTCACGTTCATTTCATGTCCGAAACGTATCAATAGAGGTTTTTTCCATTCCCGGGCCTCTTCGGCGAAGTGCCGTATGTATGTGTCGTAATGCCCGCCGGTGATCTTCGCGTGCATGATCGCGATCTCCCTGCCGTCCTTTATGTACATGGGTTCCCAGGTTATACAGGGCTCGGCGCCGATGGATGTTATGGCGCTTAAGCTCTCAAGGGGAAAGTGCGCGGTGAGATTCTCGCCGGGGGCAGGCCATTGAAGAAAAAAAACGATCATGTCGGGGCTCAAGGAAGTTGATGAGGCGACCTGGCTTATTGTTTCCCGGGTCACAGGGTATCCGTCAAGCGCAAAACCCCATGTAAGGGAGCGGGCATGCGAGGCTCCGCATATCGAAAGTATTGCCATGAGGCAACCAAATATCGTCAGGGCAAAGTTTCTATTCATGAACCCGGTCGTTCCCCCGCCTCCGGTGGATGTGGAACCTCTTCCTCCACGGGCCGGTTAAAATAGAAGACAGATGAAAGGATCGCTGTATGATACACGCACCAGAGCATATTCATGAGAATTCCCGTGAAAGGTTCGCGTTCGTATATCAGCCGGTTGGCGCCCCAGACGGCGGCGCAAAAACAGATGATGCAAACCGCGAGTTGCGGCCACAGGGAAGACAGGGGCAGGGCGCGGCTTACTCCCTTCGGGGTGATTCCGAATGTGCCCTTAAAACCAACGAGGGCGAGGATACTAGATTTTATGAAAACCGGAAATGTGATGAAGGTGAGGAGTTGTCCGAACATAAGGTCCCTCACCGTATAATTGCGCTGTCTTAAGGTCCAGTAGAACGTGGCGAGCGTGACGACGAAATACGGTACAAAAACAAGAAAGTAAAATTCAGGCTTCGCAAAATAGACGGGCACGTTGAAAAAGAGATAGACCGGCGGGCACATCATCATTATGAGGAAAACGAAACCAACAAAATACCAGGTGCTTGAAAGGAAATATTCCCACCACTGAAGCGGGGCGAGCGCCCGCGGATTCCTGAAGAATGTAGCAAGAAGCTTTCTGAAAAGTCCGATAGTCCCAAGAGACCACCGGAATTGCTGTTTGAAATATCCGCCGAGGTCTTCGGGGCCTATCTGGAATGTCCGGACGCGGTTTATGTACGTGGTCTTCCATTTTTTCAGGTGAAACTGCAGGGAGGTCGCGAAATCTTCCGTGACGGAGGATTCGTCGAATCCCCCCACGCTCTCCAAGGCTTCGCGGCGAAAAAGAACATTCGTCCCGCAGCAGAATGTCGCATCCTTCGATGCCTTGCCTTCGCAGATATATTCATAAAAAACGACCTGCTGCAGGCCCGCCGCGCGGGCGATCCTGTTCGAGTCGAAATTTATATAGTATTGAGGTGTCTGGATGAATGCCAGCTGCGGGTCTTCTTCCATCCGGCAGACCAGCGGCTCGACAAAGTCGGGGAACGGGTTTGAGTCCGCATCGAAAACGACCATGTATTTCTCCGGCTCTTCCTTTGTTTTCTTCGAGAAATTATAGAAGACAAAGCCATCCTTCTTATTGCCGCTCAGATATTCCATAAAATCGTTGATAATGCCCGCCTTCGCACCGTGCCATTTTCTTCGGAAAAGGTCGACCCCGACGTATTTGCAGAGTTCATCGATGGACGTTTTATACGCCTCCATGTTTTCGGGCGTATCCCATGCGATGTCGTAGCGGGTATCGTCAAGGAAGTAGATGTATTTGTTTGGATATGAAAGGTTGTAGAACGTGATGAGCGAGTTCTTCACAACCTCGAGAGGCTCTTTGTATGAAGGCATTACTATCGCGACGGAAGGATATGACAGGAGGCTCTCGGTGGGGATCTCCTTTCGTGAGAATTCCCGCTTCGCCCAGGCGACGGAGAAGATCTCAAAAAAATACCCGATACCATGGACAAGAATGAAGATCTCGGACAAAAGGAGAAGGAACGCGGCAACTTTTTCGTACCAGATAGAACCCTCGATGAGAAAAAGGGATATTCTGACAACAAGATAACAGGCGGCAACTGTCATGGCTGCCACCGGAACAGCCATGATGAGGGCGATCTTATGAGCAGGTGTGTTCTTCATGTCAGAAACGGTACCTCACGAGGGCCCAGGCGCCGGTAGCGTTCCATTCTGGCGAGGTGTGGACCACGCCTTTAAGCCCGACCAGCCAATGCTTCACAAATTCGAAATTCCATTCTCCCTCTAATTTAGCGTACGGGTTATTCTCCGTATCGGTACCGAACGATACCTTGATATCATAGTAATGCTGTCCGGTCCCACAGACAAAAAGCTTTGCAAGGTCGTGCTGCCATTCGAAAATGATGCTCGCGGCAAAATAATCCCGCGGTGCCCAGTATGGGTGAATTATGTTCGTGAGGTCGCTGCCTGTGTAGATGTACTCATTATCACGGCGGGTATTGCGATATTCACCGGCGGCGGATATCTTGAATATGCGCGGGTGGTCCGTCAGGGCGTACCCCGTGGTAAGGCCAAAAAATACCCCGCTGTTCGAATCGGTATAATTGATATATTCGCCCCTGCCATGAATCTCCAGCTTGCGGGTAATGTCACCCTTAAAGCCGATCCAGTAGCGGTCTGCCTGGATGCCCTGGTCTATGCCAAAGTAATTATACAATTCATCTGTCCGCGCGTAGCCAGCCCCTAGTTTAAGCCTGTCATTCGCAGTGTACCAGAGCGTCCCGTATCCTGTCTCCTTGTTTCCGAGGGTATCGCTGTCATAACGCTTGTGCGTCCAGGAGAACTCGCCGCTTAGAACCGGGCTGAATGTCCCGCCGAATCCGAGCGAAAAACCGGTTGCACCGTACGTCTGGCGGTCAAAGTCCGGCTGCTCCAGCCAGCGATGGCCTTTTAAGAACACGCGGTACTGGCATTCTACCGGAACGTCGACCGATATGTCGAAGCGGTTGCGCGTTATCCGGGCAAGATCCCCCCGGCCTTCTTCATTCCAATACGAGTAATCAAAGCGTGTCGACGGGTTCGCCCGCGATTTCTGCCATTCGCGGCTCTCGCGGGCCAGGGAATGCATGGGGTCGAGCGTGAGGAGTCGGTCATAAATCTTCCCCTCCATACTGCAAAGGCCCAGCGCGCACGCAACCTGCGCCTCGTCAAAAAGCGCCTCCTCATTGCCGGGATTCTCCTTTATCAGTGTTTCGTATACCGGGAGCGATCGTGCAAATCTCTTCTCGTACGCGAGTCTCTTGGCATCCCTTTCGAGGGCAAGAGACCTCTTAATGCGCTGCCCCGCTGAAAACTCGTCGGTCTTTTCCGTTATGTCGGGGCGTCTCGTGCCTGAAAACTCTGCGATCGCCCCATCATACGCATGCATGGCAAGGGCCGGTTCCTTTGCCCACATGTACGTGCGGGCCAATTCGCGGCGCGGCACCGGATCACGCGGATTGAGTGCGATAATACGCCTGTATAGTTCCGTGGATTCTCCGTACTTGCGGGCCCATGCCAGCACCCGGGCATGACCGGTCATGATCTTGGAATCTTCGGGAAAGTCCCGGGAAAGGTCTTTGTACGAATCGGAAGATCTATCATACTGCCTGTCTGACCCCAGGGCTTCAGCGCGTCCTATCGAGGCGGGAAAGTACAACGGGTCTTTCGTGAGGGCGGCATCGAAAAACTGCACGGCGCGGGCGTGTTCCCCATGCGATGAGTAGAGCGCGGCCCATTGAGCGAGGTCCGGCGCCGACCATCGGCCATCGGCCAGGATCGTCCCGGCAAACTCCGGGGAACGGACAGTATCGGGCCAGCCGGCATAGAATCGCGCCGATATGCTCTCTTCACCGGTTTCGGCGGCCCTCTTGAAATAGCGTGATGCTTCAGGTGCATTTCCTTCTTTCATGTACGTAATGCCGATATTGACGAGCATATCCGGGGATGCGCCCCGTCGGACGGCGATCTCTTCGTAGACGGAGCGTGCCTTGTAGTACTCGCCCCGCATGATATAGGACTCGGCCAGGATGAGAGGCGCCCGGGCGTCGGTGCTGTCGACCGTCATTGCCACGCGGGAATATCTTTCAGATGACGCGCCGTCCTTTTCCCAGAGCTTCGTTGCAGCGAGGTTAAGAAGGACGGGCGCGTTTCCCGGCCTGGTGTGTATGAGCTTGCCGTATATTTCTGCGGCCTCTTCGTAGCGCTGCGAACCGGCAAGGGTGCCGGCAAGCTTGAGAAGCAGGTCCGGGTCGTCAGGTGCATCCCGCAGGCGTTCACGGTAAATGGATTCCGCCTTATAAAAATCGCCCCAAGTGTTCATATGATCCGCAAACTTGAGCTTGAGACCGGGTTCAATCCCCGCAAGGTCGAGGGCCTTGAGATAAAGGTCCCTGCATGTTAGGGCGTGCCCCAGGCCGCATTCGAGGTCGGCCAGCGAGGTCACGATCCTGCTGTCACGCGGGTATTTTTGATAAATGCCGCCGAGGATGGATGCGGCCTCCGGGAACATTCTGAGCCGGGCGAGGACACCGGCGGCCTCCACGGCCACATCGGCATTTCCTGGAAGCTGCTTAACCAGGATGGTATATTCCGCGAGGGAATCTCTCAACGTCGCATCATTATAGGAAAGTATCCGTGCAAGGGCGAGGCGCGCGTCGTTGTCGGAGATCATGTCCTCAACAGGGACTATGCTGGCGGTCTTAAATGCGTCCGACGCGGCCGGTGAAAGAAGAGCCAGTGCTATAAAGAGAAGGGCAGGGATCCATTTCATTTACTTGAGGGTTCTCCTGAGCTCTTTAGCCGATTCGTCATATTTCTTCGACCATGAAAGGACCATCGCGTATTTCCTTCGTACCTGAACGTCGTCGGGTAAGGCGGCAAGTATCACCCGGTATTCGGAGAGAGACTCATCGTAGTGTTTTTCCCAGCTCAGCATTTCCGCGAACCTCAGGCGCGCGGCATGGTCATCCTGGCGCTTTGCGAGATATGCACGATAGAGCGGTGCGGCCCGTTCATACGATTTGCGGTCCCTGTACATATCGGCCATGACGAGCAACGAACCGGCGTCAAGCTGCTGCCTGTCGACCCCTTCAAGGGCGGCAAGGGCGTCCCGGTCCTTTTTCTGCCGGAAAAGTATCTTTGCCATCTCAACCCGGGCTTTTGTCAGACCCGGTCTTTCTTTGAGAAGCTTGCGGTATTCGGCTACAGACTCGTCGTATCTTTTTGCATATTCGAGCGTGCGCGCGAGTTCCCATCGGGCCTCCCAATCGGGGACGTCCTCGGCGGATGCCGGGGAAATGGCGCGTCCTGTCTTTGTCTCGCCTGCCAGACAACGAGCGTCGGCAAATACCGACAACGCTAAAATAGCGGCTGCAATGATGATTGATCGTCGCATCATGGTTTCTCTCCCAGGATCATCTTATAGGCTAAGATCGCCTCATCATACCGGCCGAGTGCGGTAAGACTGCGGGCGAGGCGTATACGGATGGCCCGGTTTCCGGGTTCACGTTTGAGGAGACTGCCGTAGATCGCAGCAGCGGATGCATGATCCCCCTGATTTTCGTACAGGCCGGCAAGCCTGAACTGCAGCTGGCCGTCACCTTTGAATTCTCTCGCACTTAAGGCGTTGTAAAGAGGTATAGCCTTCGCGAGCGCCCCCTCCGTGACAAAATGCTCGGCCTGCCTGTAAAGTACCCAATCCTTATTGACGACGTGATATGCTGCGGACGTTGCTAACGCCAGTGCGGCAAGGACTACGCCAAGGAGGAATTTTTTCATGCTGTCGCCGGTTCGCCGGTTATCATTCACCGTGGATTATAGCATGTGTGGCAGTCGTGTCAATGGTTGAAATCGGCCATGCCCGCATGCCTCGCATGCCTTGACTTATCAATGATTTAACAGCTATAATAATTAACTTTTTTTGGAGGCCTGATTGTGAGAGATACCTATTGCGGAACACTTCGGAAGGACGACGTTGCGAGGACAGTGACTCTGGCGGGATGGGTCTTCAGGCGGCGTGATCATGGAGGCCTGATATTTGCTGATCTGCGCGATGTAACCGGCATCGTTCAGATCGTTTTTTCGCCTGAGATAGCGAAGGAGGCCCATGATCGGGCCGGCGATATACGCGGTGAATATGTACTCAAAGTTACGGGGTCTGTACGCAAAAGGCCGGTGGAAACAGAAAATCTCAATATTCCTACCGGCGAGATCGAGGTTTATGTATCGGACTTCGAGGTTCTCAATACGTGCAAGGTGCTGCCATTCCAGCTTGACGACGAGGATATGAATGAGGCCGTCCGTTTGAAATATCGTTATCTGGATATGAGGCGCCCCGAAATGCAAAGGATATTTATCGAACGGAGCAAGGCATATAAGATAACGAGAGACTACCTTACGTCCCAGGGATTTTACGAGATCGAGACCCCGCTTCTTACAAGGAGCACCCCTGAAGGAGCGCGTGATTTTATCGTGCCGAGCAGGCTTAACCCCAGCATGTTCTATGCACTCCCGCAGTCCCCGCAGCTATTCAAACAGCTTCTTATGATGAGCGGTTTTGAGAAATATTTCCAGATCGCGCGGTGTTTTCGGGACGAGGACTTAAGGGCCGACAGGCAGCCCGAATTTACGCAGATCGATATAGAGATGAGCTTTGTGACGCGCGAGGATGTCATTGAGGTCAATGAGGGGCTCATCATCACCCTGTATGAGGCCTTGAAAGGCAAGAAGCCGCCGGAGGTTCCCTTCCCGCGGATGACCTTTGCCGATGCGATGGACAAATATGGAAGCGATAAGCCGGACCTTCGCTTCGGCCTCACGATCACGGACCTTACGCCGGTCTTTTTGAATACCGAACTCGGTGTCTTTAAAAAGACGATAGAATCCGGCGGAAGCGTCAAGGCACTCGTGCTTAAGGGCAGGACATTGTCCCGCAAAGACCTCGATGTCGCGGTGGACACAGCGAAAGAACTCGGTTCCGGCGGTCTCATCTGGATACGCAAGGATGCCGACGGGCTTCAGTCGCCAATAGTAAAATTCTTGAATGACGAAGAAAAATCGCAGATGATCTCGCGCCTTGGTGTCGAGCCGGGCGATGTTGTCTTTATCATGGCTGACAAACCCCAGAAGGTGAGCGACCTCATGGGCCGGTTCCGCCTTTACCTGGGTGAAAAATATGGCCTTATCGATAAGAGCCTGGATAAGTTCCTCTGGGTCATCGATTTTCCGCTTCTTGAGTACAACGAAGAAGAGAAGAGATATGTGGCCCGGCATCATCCATTCACGTCTCCCAAGGAAAGATTGCTCGGTTTTGACGGAGACTACGAAGCGATCCTCGCAAATGCCTATGACCTAGTTTTTAACGGTGTCGAGCTGGGCGGAGGGAGCATCCGGAACCACCGCACCGAAGACCAGGCGGAGATGTTCCGGCTCCTCAATATAAAAGAAGACGAGGCCGCCGATAAATTTGGTTTTCTCCTCGAGGCACTAGAAATGGGCGCTCCGCCCCATGGGGGCATCGCCTTTGGGTTTGACCGTATTATCATGATGTTCCTCGGACTTTCGAGCATCCGGGATGTTATCGCATTCCCGAAGACGCAGAAAGGCTCATGTTTGCTCACAGGCGCTCCTTCACGAGTGGCGCACAGACAATTGACGGAATTAAAGATAAGGACTATTGTAGATTGATCCGTCTCGGGGGTATACGATG
>CAIQJW010000221.1 GCA_903872255.1 uncultured delta proteobacterium
CGATCCGCCGATATCGAGGACGCGCCTTGGCGAGGAGATCTTCGTGACCTTTTTGGAAAAAGTGCCGTCAGGAGTACAGCGCTTGGGTTTTCCGGCCATCGTTGCAGGTTTCATCAGGGATTACGAGCTGTCCTCTTCCGGCAGGGTGCAGGCGCTGGCATTGAGGGCGGCAGGGGATGCGGACGAGTACAACCTCAGAATGTTCTTCAGGCTGGAACCCCCGGGCAGTTGCGGGCTTCGGATCTCGATCCACGGCAAACCGGTGAACCTGATCGACGTATCCATCGGGGGCGCCCGATTCAGTTATGAAAGATCGTATTCCCTTAATACGGGCGATGCTGTTATGTTGACCATCCTTGTGGACACAACGGCATACGCGGTAAGCGGCCGGATTCTCCGGGTGTGGGAACCGGAGAATGATAGGATAAGGAAGTCCATTGCAATGGCCTCCGTCCAATTTATCTCCATGGATGCACAGGTCAAAAATGTCCTGGCACGAAAGATCCGGGATATCGAGAGGCAGTTGCGGTACAGAGATACTGACATGGCTCAGTAAATAGAAGCATTCTAACTTAACGAAATCATAGACAAAACAGTTGGTTGCACGTGAAACAATGGAGAAGAGTGGTTACCCATCTTCTCCATATTCTTCGAGATATCTTTCGATATAGGCGGTGAGCTTTTTGTTTGACCGATAGGTCCCGAAGTGGCCCTCACAGAGAATGTCGGCATTGAGGGCGAGAAGCCGCTTCATTGATCTTGTCCAGTCCTCCATGTTGGCCCCGAAATCCGCAAGGAACGGTCCGTGTATGTCCTGGCCGAAGAGTACACGTTTTCCCGATATGTCTATATAGGCAGAAATCGAGCCCTGCGTATGACCGGGGGTATGGAGAAGGACGAGTTCATGGGGACCAACGTTGATGACGTGGCGTTGCCCGTCAAACTTGACATCGATCGGAAGGGGCTGAAAATTCACACCGTACCAGTATGCGGCGGTCATCCGCTGATCGCCTTTTTCGCAAGGCGCGGCATCGAGTTGATGCATGACGATCTTTGCGCCATATTTTTGCTGAAGGGCTGCGGCCCCTCCGACGTGGTCGATATGGCAGTGGGTCAGGACTATTGTGGAGAGCGGGACGGACGTTAGTCCGAGTTCATCAATGTTGGCGACGATAGAATTGACGCTGGAACCGGCGCCTGCGTCGATGAGGACGAGTTCGCCGAGGTTCAAGAGATAGACGCAGCAATCCTTTGCATCCGTGATGTCGGAACTGCCGATGAGATATATCCCGTTGTGGATTTCCTTGATTCCCATTTTTCTCTCCTTTTCATTCGATTTGAGGACAGAGGGCGAGCCTTCTTTGCGCCGCCGCCGTGCCCTTTATCGCGGTGATCTGAAATCCAAGATTATAGATTACGCGAAACGGGAAGATTATTACAAGATGCATGATGAGTTTTTGAGGAATGTCCCGTAGTTGGAAACAGGGCCGGGTGGTGCCGGCAGGGTATGGAATCCGCCACGGAAGGGAAGCGCGGGAACGAGGATGGCCGTCCGTCCTTGACA
>CAIQJW010000222.1 GCA_903872255.1 uncultured delta proteobacterium
ATTCCCGCTTTCGCGGGAATGACGGACGATGGTTTATTCCGGTGCTTTGTACATTTCCGGCGAAAAATGTTTGCGACACAGTCTCTCCGAGCCGGAATCCAAGGTTTTATTTCTTTCTTGTACTGTCTGCTTTTAAATGTTGTAGAAGCCATGGGGTCAATATGTATGAAATAAAGAAGTAAAGACAAAGACATGGATCCCGGCGTCAAGCGCCGGGATGACGATGGGTGGGGGGCGCAACGCAGCCTCATCGCCGGGATGACGGCGGTGGTAGTCGAACCTGGAACGGTCTTCTACCTGTGGTAGGGCCGGACTTTTTCCATGAATGTCTTGAGGCGGCGCTCGATGCCCCTGTCTGTTGGGTGATAGTACTGTTTACCCACGAGCTCCTTTGGCATATAGGTCTGTTTCACGAGGGCGTCAGGGTGATCGTGCGGGTACAGGTAACCTTCGCCATAACCAAGCTCGTCCATAAGCTTCGTCGGTGCGTTGCGGACATGCATGGGTACGGGATATTCCGGAAGGTTCCTCACATCGCGGGCGGCAGCTCCATATGCGGTATACACGGCATTGCTTTTCTCCGAGAGCGCGAGGTATACGGCCGCCTGTGCGAGGGCGAGATAACCCTCGGGAGGACCGATAAATTTAAACGCCTCTGTGGCACTGATAGTGAGCGTAAGCGCTTGCGGATCAGCGTTCCCCACATCTTCCGATGCAAAACGGACAAGGCGCCGCATGATAAATAGAGGGTCCTCGCCGCCTTCTATCATACGGGCCAGCCAGTACAGGGACGCATCCGGATCAGAGCCACGCATGCTCTTGTGCAGGGCGCTTATCATGTCGTAATGCATCTCGCCGGTCTTGTCGTACCGTGAGGTGCGTTTCTGATATGCCTCCTGAACTATCTCGTGGTCTATGGCCCGCTCGCCTGCCGGGTTGTCTTTAACCATCGTGTGGCACACCTCGATGAGGTTCAGCGCGCGCCGCGCGTCGCCGTCGGCAAGATAAGCGATCTCATCGACCGTCTCCCGGTCGATGGACATCTTCGCCTCTCTTAATTCGTCATCCTCTCTTAAGGCCCGCTCAAGTATCTTGACGAGGTCGGAAGATTCAAGGGGTTTGAGTGTCAACACCCGCATACGGGACAGTAGGGGAGAAATGATCTCAAAAGATGGATTTTCGGTCGTCGCACCGATCAGGATTATGGTGCCGTTCTCGACATGCGGAAGGAACGTATCCTGCTGGAGCTTGTTGAAGCGGTGGAATTCATCGACAAAAAGAATGATCCGCTGATTCCGTGCCTTCTGAATGACCTCCTTTACCTCCTTGATGCCGATCGATACGGCGGAAAGGGATACATAGGGAAGCTTCATGGTCCGCCCGATGAGCCAGCCGATCGTTGTCTTGCCCACGCCGCTCGGTCCCCAGAAGATAAACGACGGTATATCACCGCGTTCTATCAGGACCCGCAGCATTTTGCCCTTTCCCAGGAGATGTTCCTGTCCTACGACATCGTCGAGAGATCCTGGACGCACTCTGTCCGCGAGCGGTTTTTGTTTCTTTTGCCTGAGGATCGCATCGTCCGAAAAAAGTTCCATCTAAGTCTCTCTATATGAAGGTATTTCGCAAAGGCGAATTAAGCGGCGAGGCGTATTCGTGTCAACCGGACAATTGCTTTTTTGCTTCCGTCAGAATGTTTATCAGTTCATCGAGATTCTCCGGGGTCAGGGAAACACCTTTCTTGGTCGGGATCATTTCCCCCTCGTCATTTTCAAAAAAATTCCGCACGTCGACATATGTCTTTCCCTTAAATTCCTTGATGGTAACGATTATCTTGTCCGTGCCCGTTTTTTGTATCTCCCCTACTACCATGACCGCCCCTCCGATTGGACTTTTAGGTAAATATAGCATGACACACAGGAAAAGTATAAGGGCATCGCCGGCGTTGTGCAAATAATGAGCAGCCGCCCTTGCAATTTAGCGCATGTGTATCCTAGAATTACTGTAGGGGTTATTTTTCGAGATCCTGCGTGGTATTGAGACTTTGCGAGGGGGGCATACGAGCATGTCAGGCGATACGGTCGAAAAAAAGGCGTCTTTGCATTGGGCATGGATCATTCTGGCGGTATGTTTTGTCAACCTGTTCATAAATTACGCGATACGCCTGGGGTACGGAACGATATTGCCCGAGATGATTCGCACCATGGGTATTACGCGCAAGGACGGCGGGCAGATCTTCAATGCCTATTTTTATGCGTACATCGTATTCTCGCCTTTCGTGGGGTATCTGACGGACCGCCTGGGTGCGCGCATAGTGATACCTGCCTTCGGCCTTGTCCTGGGGATTGGCACTCTCTTCATGGGGAGCGCACAGTCATTCTGGGGTGCCGCCATTCCCTTCCTTTTTGTGGGCATCGGCGCGGCGGCAATGTGGACACCCGTAGTCACCCTTGTTCAGCGGTGGTTTGCCCCGCATAGGCGGGGAATGGCCCTCGGGATGTTGTCGGCAGGGTTCGGCCTGGGGTTTGCCGCGACAGGCAAGCTCTATCCCGTTATCGTTTCCCACTGGAGCTGGCGATATTGCTGGTATATCTTCGGTACAGCCGCCCTCGGCATGATCGTGATAAATATTATGCTTTTGCGGAGCAGGCCGGAAGATACGGGACGGCTCCCCTGGGGTACAAAGATGGACGAACCTGCCGCCCCGGCAGCGCCTGTCAAACAGCAGTCATGCTACGGAGAGATCCTTTCCGCAAAACGGTTCTGGATGATCGCGGCCTCTTATTATTGCATCGGCGCAGCCCTGTACATGGTCACGACGTTCATGGTCGATTACGCACGATACGAACTGGGCTACGCTTATGAGCGGGCATCGTTCCTGGCAACAATGCATGGTGTCGGGCAGGTTGCCGGAGTATTGACAATACCTCTTATCTCCGATTACCTGGGACGGAAGAAGACCATATCCATTTCAAATCTCTGCATTGCCGCAACCATCGCGTGGATAGTCCTTGCAAAAGGCAATTTAGGCTTGTTGTATACGGGCATCTTTCTCTTCGGGATATTCTACGGTTCCACCTTTCCCCTCTACGGGGCCAGCGGCGGTGATTACTTCAGGAAAGAGATCATCGGCACCGTCATCGGGGCACTCACCCCGTTCTATGCATTCGGCGCTATTACTGCCCACTGGTTCGGCGGCTATGTCCGCGACGTGACCGGCTCCTTCATAACGCCGTTCATGGTCGCCGTCGTCCTTAGCGTCATCGCCTCCGGGCTCATGATGCTGGTGAAGAAGGCGCCGGACGCGCAGATAACCTAAAGAACGTAAATCGTAAGTCGTAAATCGTTTAAGAAGTCATTCCGGCGAGAACCGGAATAGTGCCTTCTAATTTTTGGTTTTTCTTACGTTTTACGATTTACGTTTTACGGTTTCATGAGGATTCCGACCTGTCCCGTGTAGAATATCCCTGCCATGGCACCGGTCATGAAGCAGGCGATATTGGCTGCAAAGAGGGCCCAGAGCCCTATAACGGCAATGTCCTTCGTCCGCTCGGGTACCAGGGTGGATGTCCCTCCGATGAA
>CAIQJW010000223.1 GCA_903872255.1 uncultured delta proteobacterium
CTCGTGGAATTTCTGGAAAGGCCTTATTCCCCCCGAAAAGCTTTATCGCATTATCAGGGATGTTCACATGGAACAGGATACTTTCGAACCGTACTGCGAGGCACGCCTCTTCCTGGAACAACTGAAGAAAAACGGTTTTTATATCGTTATTGCCAGTCACCGGGAAAAAGAGACCTTCGCATCAACGCTGAGGTGGCTCGAGAAAAACTCCCTTCCCTTCGACGAGATCCACCTGAGCTATGATAAATCCGTTCTTTTCGATCAATGCTGGGGCATTATCGATGATAGTCCGGTGACGCTTGACAAGGCCCGTTCCGCCGGGATTGTCCGGGCCGGCCTCAAAAACCCGTGGAATGAACGCGAAGATCACCCGCTTTTCAGCAACCTGGGCGAAATATACGATTATCTTCGAGGGGAATGCGCCGCAAGGGATTGATACCTCGCGTCTCACTATCGATGGGCTGCAAAGAAAAGCCTCCGCTTGCTTATCGGCAAACGGAGGCCGGGGTTTTGCGTAAGCGTTAATTATTTTATGGCCTTGTGATAGGACTGCAGCGCTTTCACCTTTATCTCGCCCTTATGGGCAAGGGATGCCTTTATGCCCTCGGCGGTTGCTTTTGCGGCCGCTGCGGTTGTAATGTAAGGGATCTTATATTTTATGGCCGCTTTGCGTATGTAGGAGTCGTCGTATTTGCTGTTTTTGCCGGATGGCGTGTTGATTATGAGGTTGATCTCCTTATTGTGAATGGCATCGACTATGTTGGGCCTGCCTTCATGGACCTTCTTGATATGTTTGCTGCTGACCCCCTTATCTGCGAGAAACTTATGGGTGCCTTCAGTTGCTATAATGACAAAACCTAATTTGACGAGCTGTTTTGCGACACCCAGGATATCAGCCTTGTCGTGATCGACGATCGTCATAAGGACATTTCCCGATCGCGGCAGTTTTTGGCCCGCCGCTTCCTGAGATTTGGCGAATGCAAGGCCGAACGAATTTGCCATACCGAGGACTTCGCCGGTAGATTTCATCTCGGGACCTAGCGTCGGGTCAACTTCAGGGAACATATTAAAAGGAAAGACAGCCTCTTTGACCCCCACATGCGGGTACGTCTTGTGGGTCAGGCCCATATCTTTCAACTTTTTGCCGAGCATGAGCTGTGTCGCTATCTGAGCCATCTGAACGCCGGTGACCTTCGAAACGAGGGGTACGGTCCGGCTTGCCCGGGGGTTTGCCTCAAGAATATAGACCTTATCATTGGCAATGGCATACTGGATATTCATAAGACCGATGACATTCAGCTCTATGGCCAGTTTTTTCGTATACTCGTTGATCGTTTCTATATGTTTTTGCGATAAGGTTCTCGGCGGTATGACGCAGGCGCTGTCGCCGGAATGTACACCGGCCAGTTCTATATGCTCCATTATGGATGGAACGAACGCGTCCTCGCCATCGGAGATAGCGTCAGCCTCAACCTCTATTGCGGCCTCGAGAAATTTGTCGATAAGGATCGGCCTGCCGTGGGAGATATCAACAGCGGCATTCACGTAGGATTTCAGCATTTCGTCATCGTAGACCACTTCCATGCCTCTGCCTCCGAGGACGTACGATGGACGGACCATCACCGGATAGCCGATCTTCCGTGCAACCTCCAGGGCCTCTTCAAGCACGACGGCGGTTCCGTTTTCAGGCTGGGGTATGGCGATCTTCTTGATTATCTGGCTGAACCGTTTGCGATCTTCAGCAATATCGATGCTTTCAGGCGAAGTGCCGAGTATTGTAACTCCCGCGTCTTCAAGCTGCCGTGCCAGATTGAGCGGCGTCTGGCCGCCAAACTGGACGATAGCGCCGATCGGTTTTTCTTTTTGATAAATGCTTAGGACATCTTCCACGGTGAGCGGCTCGAAATAGAGTTTGTCCGATGTGTCATAATCAGTGGAAACTGTCTCGGGGTTGCAGTTCACCATTATTGATTCATAGCCCTCGTCGCGAAGGGTAAAAGCGGCGTGGACGCAGGTATAATCGAATTCTATGCCCTGGCCGATACGGTTGGGGCCGCCGCCGAGGATCATGACCTTTTTACGGTCGCTGACCGCTACTTCGTCGGGCGCATTGTAGGTCGAGTAGTAATATGCTGCATCGGCCCCGCTTACGGGCACCTTGCACCAGGTTTCGTTCTTCCCCAGCGCCGACCGTCTTCGCCTTACCTCGGTCTCCGGTATATCGAGGATCATGGATAGATACCTGTCGGAAAATCCATTTTCTTTTGCCTTTATGAGAAGGCGGTCAGGAAGCGTGGTCCCTTTATGCCGGAGCATTTCTTCCTCAAGGTCAAGGATCTCCTTCATCTGCCCGATGAACCAGTGCTTTATCTTGGTTTTCTCGAAGAGTTCATCGACCGTCGCACCTTTCCGCAGAGCTTCGTACATGATGAACTGACGCTCCGATGAGGGCTCGTTAAGCAGGCGCATAAGGTCATCGAGGGGCAGCTCATTGAAATTCCTGGCAAAGCCGAGGCCGTATCTTTTCGTTTCAAGGGAACGGATCGCCTTCTGGAAGGCCTCCTTGTATGTCTTGCCTATGCTCATCGCCTCGCCGACGGCCTTCATCTGCGTACCTAATTTGTCTTCGGCTTCGCTGAACTTTTCAAACGCCCAGCGGGCGAACTTGATAACGACATATTCGCCGGACGGGGTGTATTCATCGAGCCCCGCTCCGCGATAATACGGGATATCCTTTAATGTGTAGCCGCCCGCCAG
>CAIQJW010000224.1 GCA_903872255.1 uncultured delta proteobacterium
ATAATCGAACATCTTATCGGCAATGGCCTCGACCTTCTGTTCCTTCGCCTTCTTTCCCGCCGGGCCTTTAAGTTTCGGGTCCTTCAGGATATCAATGACCACAAGGACATTCGCTTTTACGGAATCGGTGGCAGGGCCCGCGATAAGGTACATCGGGGCCAGCATTATGATAAGTACCATGACACCGGCAAATAATTTCTTCAATGCATCCTCCTTACTGTTGCTGCTTCGTACCTTTGCCCGGATCTTTTTTCACATCCCCGAAGACATACCGGCCAATGAGGTCTTCTATATCCGCCGGGACGGATGTCTGGGAAACAAAGGATTTCGGCTTAAGGACCTCACCGGACCCACCCGGATCTAATTTAACATACTTATCGCCAATAAGCCCAGCCGTCTTAATAGTCGCGCTTGCATCATCGTATATCGCAGTGTTTCTGTTGATCTTCATTCCTACAATGCCCATCTGTTTTTCATTGTCAATGCTGAGGCTCGTGACGCTTCCGACCTGGATCCCGTAAACTTCCACCGAACTGCCGACCCTTAAGCCCGCTACCGAAGTAAACCGCGCATACAGCGGATATGCCGTATCTCCGAAGAGTGACACATTGCCAAGCTTTACCGTCATATATCCTATGCAGATAAGGCCTATCACAATGAAGATACCGACCGCCGTCTCCATTGAATATTTTTTCATTATTCGTTACCTCCGAAATCGCAGCGGTATTTTGAAATGATCTCCTGTTTTGCACGTCCCTTCTCGATGATCCGCTCTATGGAATCCTCAGGAGAAACCTCCATTACTCCGGCGCGTATATAGATATCGAAACATGTTCCCCTATCCGATCCCGCCGAAACCATGTCCCTGATGTGGTCGACTACCCCGTTTTTCAGTTCGTCCGCAAAATCCTGCACCAGCCGTCGGGCCTCTTCGAGGTCCTTGCGGGGAAAGATGGTAAGGATCTCATCCCTGCTGTGACGTGCGGAAAATCCGCCGATATTATTGAAATAGCGGTTCGTGTATTCCCCGAGCGCCTTTAGGACCTCCACGGACGCCTCGGCCCCCAGGGCTTCGTACAAAACAGTGAGCCGGACGCTGAACAGTGCCGCCGACGTCTTTTCGGCGGATGAGTTGCCCAGCATGGCCGAATAGTGCATTTTAAATGCTTCCCGCGAAAGCAAGCCTGTCAGCTGGTCTTGAAAACCGTCGAGGCTCCTCAAAAACTCTTCGATCATGGGGACTTTCAGCCGCAATGCTTCTTCGTACGGCCCCTCAAAACCGACGCCTCCTTCCCAGAGGATAACGACCCGGTCCGAGATAAAAAACACATCCGGGATATCATGGCTTATCATGACGGCCGTAAAGCCGAACTTTTTTCTGTAATGTATTATCATGCTCAGGATCATATTTTTTCGAATGGGGTCCTGGCCTGTCGTCGGTTCGTCAAAAAGCACGATCTTGGGATCGGTGACGAGCGCCCGTGCCAGGGCAACACGTTTCTGCATGCCGCCCGAAAGCTCCGAAGGGAATCTGCCGACAGCTTCCCCGAGTTCCAGGTCTTCGATCCTTTTCATGACCCGTTTATCTATTTCCGTCTTGTTTAACCTGGTCGTCTGGCGCAGGGGAAACGCAACATTATCAAAAACGGTCATTGAATCGAAAAGAGCATTATTCTGGAACAGGTACGCTATGGACCTGCGATGGTCTTCCCATTCCGTTTTCTTCATCTCGCTTACAGGTTTTCCCTGAAAAAGTATCGAACCTTCGTCCGGCTTCAGAAGGCCGATGATGTGCTTGAGGAGCACGCTCTTCCCGGTGCCGCTCTTTCCGATAATCGTCGTGACCTGATTTTCATAGATGCTCAGGTTGATATTGTCCAGCACGGTCTTTTCATTGAACCGCTTCGTGACATTTCTGAACTCTATCAACGGGGTTTCCATATATATCCTACATTAAGAACGATGTGACGACATAATCCGAGATCAGGATCAGTACGCATGAAATAACGACCGCGGATACGGTTGCGAGGCCGACGGATTTGGCGCCGAACCCATCCTTCCTCATATGGCAAAAGTAACCTTGAAAACAACAGACACACGAGACTATCGCACCAAAAACGAGTGCCTTAATAAAACCGCCGCGGATATCTACCATGCCCAGGGAAGACTGGACACGATAAAAATACGTGCCCGCATTTGTACCGAGAAGGACGACGCCCGTGATATAACCGCCGATTATGCCGACGAGGTCAAAAAAAGCCGTGAGCAAGGGGAAGCTGATGATGGAAGCCGCAATCCTCGGGCTGACCAGGTAGCGCAGCGGATCGACACCCATTGTATAGAGGGCGTCTATCTGCTCGGAATTGCGCAGGATCCCGATCTCTGCAGCCATTGCCGAACCGGCGCGAGCCGCTATCATGATCGCCGTCAGGACCGGGCCAAGCTCCCTAACGAGAGATAATGCGATAGCAGAACCTAACGCCCCGACAGAACCGAACTTGACGAGCGTATAAAAAAGCTGGAGCCCAAGTACCATACCGGTAAACAAGCCGACGAGCATTACGATCAGGGACGATTTTGCCCCGATAGAATACGTCTGGCTTGTTATCTCGTGGATCTGTTTTGAACGGAATATCTTGATAGAGGCCAGAAAGAAGAAGATCGCCAACGCACCGCAATTGCCGATCACACGCATTGCATATGCGCCGATGAACGCAAAGAATGCAACGATCACACCCGGCTTACCGGACATAGGCGCACTCCCCCCGGATGGTCTGTTATTATCTTCCATGACGACAGTTTCTTCCCCGACGGGCTTTATAACACCGGCCTGATTATCCATATCACACTGTTTAATATCTCGACCGCACGTGCGTCAAGCGCGCCGGATCCGGCAACATTAGTGGTATACCTGCTAAACTTCAACTCTCTACGCAATTATATGCACCTTAAGCCGCGCTGTCAACAAAACGAAATCAAAGATGATAAGGCAACTTTACCGTGCAAATACCCGTTAACTCCCGGCCCTTAGCAGCGTCACACCGTCCACGGTCATCTTACGCTTTCCCTATATTTCCATCCAGGGATTTCCAGAACATGGCTTCCATATCCGACCCCAGCTGGAATATGCCCTGTCTTTCCATTGACCTTACCCGCATGTCGTAGCCGGCTTCAAGCTCCGACATGATGCTCGTGATCTCCGGCGACTCTTTCAGCCTCTCTGTTATTACCTGCCGCTGGCGGACGGCTTTATCAAATTCCTCTTTATCTATGGGTATATTGTAGAGGGTATTGAGGACCTCCATCAGTCTGACCTTCCCGAGATAATCTTCGTCCATGACCACGTATTGCGGTAATGAAACGATAAAGACGGCGGAATCGATCCCCGCTTCGGCCACCTTCTTCGTGATCAGGTTGGCATACGTGGACGGCCCGTGATATGTGATCGGCATGGCCCCTGCCGTCCTTACGTCCTGCAAGGCTCTTTGACCCATTCCGTAACCGCTCACGAGCAATGGCCGGGTATGAGGCACGATATCGTACATGCTTCCGAGGAGGATATATCTGCTAGCCTCCAGTTTTGTCAAAACCTTAAGAACCGAATCAACGTACAGATCGGCGTTCGAATGAGGCTCGAGAAGATCGATAATGACAATGTCATTCTGTCCCTCCCGGCGGGCATAATGGATCTTTGTATTGGGAACCGACATTTCGTTGATGCCGCCGTCAATGGTAATAACGGGCCGGTAACGTGTGAAATCATAAAACCGGGCCGGCCTGGCGATCCTTCCCAGTTCGAAAGCATCAAATTGGTGCTCAATCTCTCCAAGAACCATGCTGCCGACATTATTTACGTCTATCCACGGCCTTAAAGTCGCAAATACGTACGGCTCGTTCAATTTCGGGACCGGGTCGGTCAGTTCAAATGCGCCTATCCTCACAGAAACCTCCACTAACTTAAGTTAATGCGGTAGGCGATCGTATGTCAAGGAGGGAAAGCGGGAAGCGGCGCAGAACGCAGAACGGTCTTTGCCTCATTTCCCGGTCACAAGTCTATCTCCAATGGCCGCTATTTCGGCGGCGAAGCTTCCTCTCTGGTTGCGGGTGATGGCGGGGACGAGGTCTATCGCGCTGCGCTCGACATCCACGTGGCGGCCGATGCTGCCAAGAAGCCTCACATCCCGGGCAAGCCATTTTTTCGCTACGGTCTGTATCTTGCCGGCCACCTCTTCCGGCCTGACGCCCTGGGGGACCCTGTTAACGACAAGGTATGGATTGAATTCCCAGACGGCCTTCATAATGGCGGCGAGATACTGCGGGCATTCATCACGGACCGAGTCAATAAGTTCATTGATAGTTTTGGAACCGCTCTCGGACATTGTGGCATCATGAATATATTTTTCCAGGGCAATGTCTTTGCGGCCGCCTGCGGAACGAGCCTCGACACCGGTGAGCCTGTTGAGCTTACGGTATATGGCAGCCTTCAGGAAATGATACGCTCCGATATACGCGGCGGAATCACGGGTCGTAACGACGATTCCGTGGTCTGCCTGCAGGAAAAAATCGAGAATATTGTAGGAAACATCACCGCCGAGGTCGAGAAGGACGCAATCCGCTTCTATGGCGTTTATTGCCTTTATAAGCTTGACCTTTTTCATGAAGTCGATGTTGGCGGATCCCAATTCCGAACTATCTCCTCCTATAAGTATAGGCCCGTGCGGGGTTTCAACCATGACATCGCTGAGCGACCCGACACGTTTTTTCAGGAAGTCATTGATCGAGTTTCGCAACAGGAACCGGTAGCCCAGGTAAAGATGAAGATTGGACCCGCCGAGGTCAAGGTCGACGAGGACCGTTTTGAGACCGAGGGACGCAAGGTAGATGCCGAGATTCGCCGCGATAATGCTCTTACCGATGCCTCCCTTTGCCCCGCCGATCGCAATGATCTTTCCCCGTGAAAGGGCCACATCGGTGGCGGGTTTCAATCCTTCCAGATAATTGACAAGTACCTCATATGACCGCTTGATCGCGAGAAAACGGTCCGATGTCACATCCTTGACGACTGTGTCCCTATTCATGTCAGGATGATGGACCCGTGCGTTTCTTCTGTACGCCCTTTTGACCATATCGACATCCAGGGAGTCCAGAAAACTTTCATTCTCGGCGGCCGCCTCCGAAAATAAACACCCGCACGCCGCCTTTAATTCCCGTATCTTACCTGTTTCCAGCCTGCTTACGATCATTTGTTTGAGAACCTCGATGTTATTTAATATTGTCGTCAGATTTTGCAATAACTATACCAAGAAGATGGGTGCGGGGTACGAGGTTATGGGTGATGGGGTTTCCTATTACCTATAACCCATTACCCATAACCTGTTTTATTTAAACCACCTGGGTTCGTCAAACCGCTCCGTGCTGCGCAGGATTCGGTTTGTGTAATTGTCGGCAAATTCGTTGCGCAATTTCTGGGTTATGTGCCGGTAATCTTCGTTTGCCAGCAGTCTTCCGACGTCCATGGCATCTTTGAAGGTGAATTCGGCGATTATCTCGCTTAAGCCTCCGATAGAGACATTCCAGCCGCCCGTTACCTCAACATAATTTATCTTCTGCATAACTGGTATATGCTCGTTTATGACGAAATCCGCGTATGCTTTTTTAACCCCTGGTTTGAGGTCGTAGTATTGATTGAGTTTCCAGACCCCTTTCTGAATGGTGTATTTGCCCCTTTTTACGGACCCTGTCGGCTCCAGGACGGCACCCCGGTAATTGATGACCTTTGTCTTTAGTTCCTGGATCAGGTCCTTGAATTTTCTGCCGGTAATGATCTTGAGGACCTCTTCGGTCTCGTTCACGCTGTAAACCCCTATTATACGCGGCCCGAAACCGACCTCGACATAGTAGCCGCCAACAGGTATGAGGCCCATGTCCGCCATTTCGGGCAGGTACGCTTCGACGATAAACTGTGAATACTCAAATTCCTTACCGTGGCTGATGTCCCAACTCTGTGTGTAAAGGACCGACATGGATGCCTCCTATTTCACTTTGTTCTTTATTGCCGTATAGAGCCGCTCGGATGTGACCGGCAGTTCATTCATCCTGACACCCGTTGCATCATAGATCGCATTGAGAATGGCAGGTATGGTAGGCATGATCGCGCCTTCTCCGACCTCTTTGGCCCCAAAGGGTCCGTTCGGCTCATTGCTCTCGATTATTATGGTCCTTACATTTGGCATGTCGAGCGACGTCGGAATGCGGTATTCTCCCAGGGACGCATTGATAACCCTGCCGCCCCCGTCGAATTTGACCTCCTCAAAAAGGGCTTCGCCAAGGCCCATGGACAACGATCCCTGCATCTGCCCTTCAACATTTGTCCTGTTGATCGCAAAACCGCAGTCATGCGCATCCGTCATGGAATCGACCGTAACCCTGCCGGTTCCCATATCGACCGAAACCTCAACGACCTGGGCGGAACAGCCGTATGCCGGCGAGGTGCCGACGGCTGCCCCTTTATATTTGCCGCCCAACTCTCCCGGCTTGTACGCCCCGTTCCCGACTATGACACCGCGCTTCAAGAACGCAAGCCTGGCCGCTTCCTTGAACGTCAACCCTTCCGGCAAAGATGACTGCACCCAGCCGCGATGCTCTTTTGCGTACGCAGACCGCACCGCGGAAAAATCGGGCCTGCCTGTCGCGAAGATCACGATGCCGTTCTCAATGTCCATATCATCACGGGGCACGTTCAGTTCGTCGGAAAGCACCTCCAGCACCTGGCGTTTAACGTCTTCTGCCGCTGCCTTGACGGCATGGCCGGACATGAGCGTCTGCCGCGACGAATATGCACCAAGATCGATACCGAAGTCCGTGTCGCCCGAATATATCTTCACATCGCCGAATGCTACCCCTAAGGCTTCAGCCGCTATCTGGGAAAGGATCGTGTCAGATCCCTGGCCGATCTCGGCTGCCGCCGTATAAAGGTTCGCCCCTCCCCCGTCTTCCGAGAGCCTGATGGTTGCCGTCGAATGGAATGTCTCCGAACGGTAGATCGGGTACCCGGCGCCGGATACGAAAAACCCGCAGGCTACCCCGATCCCTTTGCCCTTCGGAAGCTTCCCTTTCTTTTCGGTCCAGCCGGAGCCGTCGCGCACCGCATCCAGGCATTCCTTCATTCCGAGGCTCGACATGTTGAAATCATTGCAGGTCACATCGCCTGTCTTCATGATATTCTTAAGCCGGAATTCAACGGGGTCCATGCCGAGCTCGTGGGCAATGATGTCAAGCTGCTGTTCAAAGGCGGCGCGTGCGGCCACCCCGCCATGCCCACGCTGCGCCCCGCAGGCGGGCTTGTTCGTATAGATGCGATACCCGTCATATTTCATATTGGCGAGCTTGTAAGGCGCCCCGAGGAGGGAGCCGGCGTAATAGATCGTTGCGATGCCGAAGCTCGAATATGCCCCGCCATCGAGGTGACACGTATTCTTGAGCGCCACGATAGTACCGTCTTTCTTAACACCGGTAGTTAATTCATGAACAAATTGATGCCGGGCTCGCGAGTGCATAAATACCTGTTCACGGGAAAAAACCATCTTGACCGGCCGCCCCGTCCGCATCGACATCAGCGATGCGGCAAGCTCAATTGTGTTCACTGCGGCCTTCGGGCCGAAACCTCCGCCGACATACGGCTTGATGACCCGTACCTTTCCGATAGGGATGCCAAGGACCATCGAGAGGCTGCGCTGTACATAATGGACAGACTGTGTCGAAGACCATACGGTAAGATGTCCCTCGGCATATTGCGCCACGCATGCCTGCGGTTCAAGAAACCCTCCGTCCTGTCTCTTGTTGACGAACCGGTCTGTCCGGACGATATCGCATCCCTTGAACGCCTCTTCGACATCGCCAAACTCCTGGTGGACCTCCGCCCCGATATTCCCCGGAAAATCATCGTGGATGAGGACTGCCCCGTCGCTCATGGCCGAATCGATATCGAGTAAAGCAGGGAGCGGTTCATATTCAACCCTGATAAGTGACGCAGCTTCCTGCGCTGTTTCCGGATCGCGAGCCGCGACAGCCGCGATCTCGTCACCCACGTACCGAACCCTGTCAGCGCAGAAGACCGTCTCGTCGTAGCGCGCCGGGCTGACGCCGTACTTTACCGTGCCCGCTTCTTTCGCCGTGACGATATCCTTTACACCGGAAAGCATTTTTGCGCGTGAAACGTCGATATTCAATATCCTGGCGTGCGGCAGGGAGCTCTGGAGAAGGGCCCCGTAGAGCATGCCGGGCATTGCGAGGTCGGCTGCGTAACGCGCCTCGCCCGTCGCCTTTGCACGCGCATCGACACGCGGCACCCTGCTGTTTACCGTATGATACGTTTTTTTCATAACTCCCCTGCCCTTTCGCCGCAAACGATCTTCGAAGCCGCCCTCTCAACGGCCTCCACGATCTTTTGGTACCCGGTGCAGCGGCACAGGTTCCCGGACAATGCCTGCCTGACCTCGTTTTCTGTGGGGCTCGGATTATTTTCGAGAAGATTGACCGCAACAAGGACCATTCCCGGGGTGCAAAAACCGCACTGGATCGCACCGGCTTCGATGAACGCTTCCTGAACGGGATGCAGCTTGCCGCCCTCCCCTATCCCTTCGATCGTTACGATCGCGGAACCGTTGGCTTCGACGGCCAGAACGAGGCATGAATTGACCGGCTGCCCGTCCATGATCACCGTGCAGGCACCGCAATCACCGACGCCGCAGCCTTCCTTTGTCCCGAAAAGACCGAGGCCTTCGCGAAGAAATCGTGCCAGGGTCATGTTCGGGTTTACAGCTGATTCGTATTCAGTACCATTTACCGTTACGGTTATTATCTTTTTCACAGACCGACCCCTTGACCGCACGCCTCGCGGTACGCATTAGCAAGCGTCCTTATCGTGAGCGCCCGCACCATATCCCGCCGGTAATCCGCGCCTCCCCGAATATCGCTGACAGGGGAGCAATCGTTCATGGCGAGCGATGCCGCCTTCGCGAAGAGCTCATCGGACGGGTACTCGCCGAGCAGCGCCCCTTCGGCCGACAAGGCTCGCACAGCCGTCGGCGCCACGGCGCTCAACACTATGCGAGCGTCACGTATGACACCGTCGGGACTATCGAGCGTTATCCGCGACGCTACCGCAACAATGGCGATCTCGAGGGCGGCGCGATGGCCCAGTTTAATATAGTCTGCGCCCGTAAACGGCGGCAGGGTGCTTAGGCTTATCTCGGTTATTATCTCGTCTTTACCCAGAATGGAACGGCCCGGGCCGATAAAAAAGACATCAGGGATCACCGTCCTGTTCGTGCCTTTTGTCCTTAATTTTATCCTTGCACCAAGCGCTATCAGGGCCGGCGGAAGATCGGCCGCCGGGCGGGCTGTAGCGATATTACCGCCGATCGTGGCGCGGTTCCTGATAAGCGGCGAACCCAGGGACAGGGCCGCTTTTCTTAAGACCGGAAAAGAACGGGCTATAACGTCCGACCGGGCGATGTCCGCTGCCGTGGTATATGAACCGATGGCGACGATCTCTTTTTTCCGCGTGATCCCCCGGATCCCTTTGAGCCTCTTCAACGAAACGATCCTGGCGGGATCGACAGACCCTTTTTTCATATTGACGATGAGGTCCGTCCCCCCGGCGATCACTTTCGTGTCAGACCTCAGGTCGGATAATATGTCAAGGGCTTCCGGCAGGGTCCGCGGTTCCTCGTAGTCGAACCTGGGTAAAAACAGCATTAAGAAAAACCTCCCTCTTCCATTCACTGGCGGCTTTGTGCGGGACGGGTACATGTTTCCCCTGATCCCCTATGACGATGTGTTCAGTTGTATTTTACCTTAAGACGGATCAAAGCGCTATTCCAAGTTATCCTTGGACTCTCAGGTTCAAGCTTTTTTGTGGAAAGCGGAAATTGCCTGGTCTACAATGACGGTGTATGGAAAACATACTAGAAATAACACTGAACGGGATGCAGGAAAAGGTCCCGCCGGGAACGACCGTCGCCGACCTGATAGAGCGGGCGGGAGAGAATGACAGGAACCTGATCGTAGAGCGTAACAATCGTTTTGTTCACCCCCTGGCATACCCGTTAACCTGTGTCGGGGATGGTGACAGGATCGAATTGATAAACCCTGATTTTGGAGGTTAAGATAAAGATCTTATTAGCCGTAGGGATCGTCTTTTGCGCCCTTTCCTGCCTGATAGCAATAGCCAACATCGTAACCGGCATCACCCTACGGTCCGCAAACGCAAGGGCTTGCCGGTAAGGCCGCAGTCCCTGATCGGGCTAATAACCAAATTTCCTTGAAAGCATGTCGTTGACCCGATACAATGATCCAGATGAAGGAATACTGACAAAGGAGTGACGAGCCATGCCCGACTATAGCAAGATCGATACACCGGAAGTCCTGTCATACGTATTTTATGCCCGGGATGAATCCGGCACATGCCCGAAATATGCCTTCGATCATTTCATCCCTGTTGATGATAATGTCGCCCTCCATTGCCGCTTTTATAAGCAGGATGATTCCTGGCCCTGGATACTCTTCTTCCATGGCAATGGCGAAGTGGTCAGTGATTACGACGAGCTTTCCCTGTTTTATTTCAAGTATAAACTCAATATTGCAGTTGTAGATTACCGGGGCTACGGGAAGAGCAACGGCACGCCCACGGTGGGGAGCATGTCCGATGACGCCCATATGGTCTTTGACTCGGTCCGGGCGGCCCTTAAGGAAAAGAACCTGGCAGGAAATATCTGGATCATGGGGCGGTCACTCGGCAGTTTATCCGCCTTTGAAATAGCCTACGAACATGGCCCCGACATTAAAGGCCTGATCATTGAAAGCGGTTTCCCGAGCATATCGAGCCTCATCATCCGCCACGGCATAGCATCTGCGGATATGTCCCTTGATTCCATTACAGAAGAATGCCTCGGCATGTTAAGAAGCATAACCGTGCCGCTCCTTGTGATCCATGGCGAATACGATACGCTCGTACCTCCCGATGAAGCGGAAACGATCATGGAGAATGCAGGTTCTCCGATCAAGAACCTTCTTATGATACCGGGAGGGACCCATAACGATATAATGTTCGTGGGCCTGAGGCAATACATGGAGGCGATCAGGCAACTTGTCGATGCGACAAATACCTGACAGGACCGGTGCAATCTCCGCTCGTGCGAACCTAATCTTTGACGAGCGATTTTACCTTGCCGATCAACGCTATTAATTTGCCTTCCCTTTCTTTCAGGGCGTCACGGAATTCCCTCCTGTCGGTCCGTCTCACCTCGACTTCAAGATGGGAATGATATCTCTCGAGGACGTTAAGCATCAGTTTGGCCTCTTCATCATCCATTTCCAGGCTAACCATATCTTCCTCCTTTACAGGCCCTGTGCCGTTTTTGATCCCCGGCCCCTTCTTAGCCTGTATATTCAATGGCACTTAAGTGTCAGCGGCGCAGCTCGCTCTAACATATCAATGAACAGGCGTTCCTAAAAAGTCCTTACTATTCATTTAGCACAAGTCTGGAATAATTCAAGGACAACCGGCGAGAAATTCTGAATAGGCTGAATGCAACGACGGGTTCCCTCCTCACGTCATCACTCATACCGGGGCCTCCCGTAAATTTTGATCATCGTCAACAGCCTCCTTCTAGACAGATCCTTCCTTTATTCCGAACACGCCTTCCCACCGTGCCACGATAACCGTCGCAAGGCAATTCCCCGTGACATTGACAGCCGTGCGCCCCATGTCCATGATCGTATCCACGCCGAGTATGACGGCAACCGCTTGGACCGGGAGGCCAAACGACGCAAGCGTGCCCGCAAGTACGACAAGCGATGCCCTGGGGACGCCTGCGGCCCCCTTACTTGCGAAGATAAGGGTGAAGCCCATCAGTAGCTGCTGGGAAAGGCTTAAGTCGATCCCGGCGGCCTGGGCAGCGAAAACCGAGGCGAGCGAAAGATAGATCGTCGTGCCGTCGAGATTGAAACTGTAGCCTGTCGGGATAACGAACGACACAACGCGGCGCGGCACCCCGAGCGCTTCCATGTTCTCCATCGCTTTGGGAAGCGCTGCCTCCGAGCTGGACGTGGAAAATGCGATCATTGCCGGCTCTTTGACGGCAGCCAGGAATGCCTTAAGAGGCACCTTGCATATAAGCGCCGCGGGCAGGAGTACTACCAGCAGAAAGACGATGATCGCCCCGTAAAAGGTGGCGATAAGAAGGCAAAGGTTGAGAAGCACATTCATGCCCTTGCTGGCGATAATTACGGCTATAGCCGCCCCGACGCCGATCGGGGCCATCTTCATCACGATATTCGTATACTTGAACATCGTCTCTGCAAGCGCTTCACAGAACTCGATGATAGGTTTTTTCTTTTCCTTGATAAGGCTGAGCGCAATTGCAAAGATGATCGTAAATACGACGACCTCAAGCACGTCGCCCCGGGCAGCCGCATCGAAAAAATTGTCCGGGAATATGTTGATGATGACCTCTTGTATTGTCATATGCTTTGGCTGGCCCAATCCGGCAACGGGACCCGCATCCCCGAGATTGATGCCGCGTCCCGGTTTCGTTATATTGACTGCAAGGAGGCCGATGAAAAGAGCTAATGTCGTAACGATCTCAAAATACACGATCGCCTTTACCCCCATCCTTCCCACGGCCTTGAGATCGGAGTGGCTTGCGATGCCCACGACAAGAGTGGCAAAAATGATCGGAACAATGATGGTCTTGACCAGGCGTATAAAAATGGTGCTAAGCGGTTCGAGTTTCGCCCCAAGGCCCGGAAAGGCAAAGCCGATGATCAATCCGGCCAGCATTCCGATAAAAATAAGGTGGGTCTGCGAGAGCCTTCTGCGTCTTTCCAAGCGGTACCCCCATTTGCGTAGAGTTCAATTGTGATGCCGACACAAAGAATAAATCTCTTTTACCGGAAAAAACAACGAAAATAGAGGCACATGACCCATGGGTAGCCGGCACTCTCACATCATCAAGACAAAACATTATTGAATTCAAAGCGCAAAACCGCTATAATACACACCGTGCGCCCGTAGCTCAATTGGATAGAGTGTTGGACTACGAATCCAAAGGTTAGAGGTTCGATCCCTCTCGGGCGCGCTTTTAATATCAGCAGGTTACAAAGTTTTCCCCGCTCCAGGCAGTATTTTCCCCAACATTGACCATAAAAACAAAACCGGTTTTCAGGTCCTTACCGGGACCGCTATTGTCTCGATAATGAGATGGTAATGATTATCCAATGGATCCGTTTCCCCGTGGCGCGTTGAAAGATCTATTTGTCTTTCAGTCTTTTGATCGCCTCCAGAATATCAACGGACAGGAACAGGGAGGCGGAACAAAAGATCCCCTTCGCCAGGAAATACCAGGCTATCGGATCGGTGTCAAATTTGCCCTTGAAGACACCGTTGCCCAGCAGGAAGGCATACACGCAAATCCCAAAGACAATAAGCCCCAGCATTCGTACAATGGTTTTCTTCATTTGTGCCCCTTTTCAAAGTATTCTATTTCTCCTAAGATATTATCAATACGCATCTGATCGCGATACTGCGCATATTTTCCACCATGCAGTGTCTTTTTACAATCGTTCGCTATCGTTAACAACGCTATCTTTGTTTTACTACAAAATATATCGCAGCGGCAGGCACAAAAAACAGGCCCTAAGGGGACGTTCCCAAGAAAGCAAGAAACTTATCTTCAGATGAGCTTCAATCCCTTCATCTCCGCAATATTCTTTCCTCTTTTCACGGCTAAACCGATGGCTTGCCCGGAAATCCCAAAACGGACGGAGAGCTCCTTAAGCGTGGTATTAAGTTCCCTAACGGCGAAGAAACAGAAGACGCTTCTCGCCTCGACCAGGTTTTTGTGCCTTCCCCGGCAATAGAGGTCTCGTTCGGACATTTCATAAAGCTCGCATATTCTTCTTTCAATCGCGCCGATGTCGATTCCGGATTGTTTCATTTCGTAGCGCCGGGTCATTCTCTCTTCCGCCC
>CAIQJW010000225.1 GCA_903872255.1 uncultured delta proteobacterium
AGCTCTCAAGGCTCGGTGCTGAGCAGAAATTCAAGGGTGGTCTTGCCGACAATTCTGAAATGACTACAAACCTCCATACTGCCACCCATCTTCTCCATCAGGCGTTAAGGAAGGTGCTTGGTCTGCATGTTGCGCAGAAAGGGTCGAACATTACCGCGGAACGGCTTCGCTTTGATTTTTCGCATACCGACAAGATGACTCCAGAACAGATTTCCAAGGTTGAGGAGATAGTGAATGAAATGATAAGAGGCAATCTGGAAATAAAGTGCGTGGAGATGACAGTGGAAGAGGCGAAAAATGAAGGGGCCATAGGTCTTTTCTCAGAACGTTACGGAGAAAGAGTCAAAGTTTACAGCATAGGGGATTTCAGTAAGGAAATCTGTGGGGGGCCTCATGCTGACAATACATTAAAGCTCGGGGAATTTAAAATTCTCAAAGAAGAAAGCTCAAGTCAGGGAGTGAGGCGGATAAAAGCAACCCTCACAGTGTGATAACATTATGAAGCAGGCAAAAGTACTTATAGCCAGAAACAATGGGGAATACCATATAAAGGTGGAGGGCCGGGCCAATTTCGAGTGCAGCCCCCCGCTCAGGAATTTTGCGCACGGCCTTGAATGCCAGGACTGCAAGGGGATTTTCATTGATCTTTCGGAATGCGCCGGCATGGACAGCACATTCATGGGGATTCTGGCCATGATGGGTCTGAAAGCGAAAAAATGCGGATATACGGTTAGTATTGTAAACGCTGATGCTAACATGAAAAATCTCCTTAACGGACTCGGACTTCAAAAAATTTTCAATTATACGGAAATATCTGAAGTCGAATTGACCCAGAAGTGGGAGGACACCGGAAAATCAACAGATAAGACTGAAAAAGCGGAAACAGTCCTTGAAGCGCATGAAACCCTGATGAAAGTCGATAAGGAAAATATTCCGAAATTTAAAACCGTAGTTGATTTCGTCAGAAAAGATCTCGGGAAAGAAGACAAGCCTGAATCAAAGTAGCTTCAACATTCCATAATGTATAAAAAAAACCGCTCCAAGAAAGAGCGGTTTTTTTGTTAAGATGATTACAGGGGAGAATTCCCGCACTGTCAGTCTACTCTTTCAACCAAGATATCCTTGTCGATCTTTTCCCTGAGTATGCGCTGTATCCCGTCTTTAATTGTCATGGTGGCGTGAGGACAGCAGCCACAGGCTCCCTTTAGGCGGAGTTCCACTTTCTTGCCTTCAATTTTAACAACTTCAAGGTCTCCTCCGTCGTTCTGAAGATGGACTCTGAGCTGTTCAAGCGTTTCTCTGATTTTCTGTTCCATTTTATTCTCCGATTATAATTTACTTTGGGAATAACGTACATTTAAATGGAGGAATTGCAAAAGGATCGTGACTTTCCGAAATCTGCCAAGAGGCCTCGGGAGCGGATTATGATGGGAGACATGTCTCTTATTTTTCATTTGATTAGTGATCCAACTATAATTATCTTACTTCCAATATGAATTCAAAATTCCCATCACTTTCTCAAGTCTTCCGCAAAATATTTATATTCATTAATGCGATCCTGTCGCTTCTCTGGACGCAGGCGCAAGGCGCTGAGGATATTGTTATCGGCGACTTTTCGGGATCCGGCTATGGATCATGGGAGGCGACGGGGACAGCGTTCGGAACAGGACCTGCCACCGGAGCTTTGCTTGAACAACTAGGCATAGGAAATACCAGGGGAGTCGGCGTGGCGACCAGCAGGTTGAATAAAAGTGACGCCCCTGTCGGCTCTCTGACCTCCCCAATGTTTAAAATTGAACGTCCCTATATCTCGTTTCTTATCAGCGGAGGCGCGGGCCAACACAATTGCTGCATGAATCTGCTGCTCGACGGGCGCGTGGTCAAAAGCGCAACAGGAGGAAATATTGACCGATTGGAAGCGGCAAGCTGGGACGTGTCTTCCCTTTTGGGCAAAGAAGTCCGAATCCAGATTTTAGACCAAGCGACCGGAGGATGGGGATACATTAATGTAGCCCGCATTG
>CAIQJW010000226.1 GCA_903872255.1 uncultured delta proteobacterium
CTCCCGGGTGACGAGGTCATTGAAACTCAGGGCAAAGATGTCATGGTTGTCCTGAAGGGTGATCCGTGTGAACTGCTCGAACTGCCTGAAACTGAAGTCAGGCGTGGCTTCAATGAAGTTTCTTAGCGACGAAAGAACCTCACGGTGCGAGATCAGGCGGTCGGCGATCCGGCCGGCGATGGTCTCGCCGTCATCTCTGAGATGGGTGTACTGTGCCTGTCTCTCCCAGCGGGCGGCGCCGTAAAAAGCCGCCGCTACCAATCCCAGGGTCACGAGCATGGGCAGTACGATGCGCCGGCGCCGCTCGCGCCACAGTTCATCCCTCCTGTTGAGCACGCACAGGGTGAGGGGAGCAAAGACCAGCACCCCCAAAACATCGCCAACATACCAGTTCCACCATGTGAAAAGAAATTCGGTATCTTCGATAATACCGGTGGCATAAAGCCCGGTAACGCTGATCGAGGCTGACAGTAAACAGGCAAGCACCCCTCCCAGGACAAGGAAACCGAAAACATCCTGTTCCCGCTCCATATCACGCCAGGACTGTCCCTGCCAGCGCTCAACCAGCCAGCTCCCGGCAAAGGCCTGAAACGTTGCGCCGACGGCGATCAGGGCCGCCACGGCTGCGGTTTTCATATTCAGCGTACCGCCGAGCCAGGCGTGTGACATGTTCAAAAGGGCAGAGCCGATCCATGCGCCGAGCAATACCCGGCGCCCGTACCAGAGAACAAAGGCCAGCGCGAAGCCGGACGCGGGGAACACCGGGCTTGCATACCCCGGGGGGATTGCCAGCATGAGACCCATCGCACCCAAGAGGGCGTAGGCCACGGCAAAAAATATTACCAGGAGTGCAGTTGGCGGGGTGCTTATCGTGAACGCGTGAGGGGCTTTGTGTTTCTTGCCTGACAATCCATCGCTCCTGCCTAGATTAATAACGGCACCTTATGCCTCGGCCGCCGCAACAAGTTGTTCATCACCATTTTCTTACAATTGTAAATGTTGCGCAAGAAGCAAATTCAACCGGGCGATCGGTTGGATCCTGTCAGTTAATGTTGCATATTCGCAAAACGTGTTCGCATCACCTTCCAATAGGGCACAACTCCTGGCGCAATAGCAATTGGAAGAATTTTCCCCTGGCTTTGCTGAATGAGCAGATCGTTATTTTTGCTCGTTTAGTTCAAGATATATGATCTCAACCATGCTCGGCCAACGCGTGGCCCCGGGCTGGGCAGGTTTATCGTCGACATTATATATTTTCTTTATTTCGTCGAGGTTTTTACCTTCTTTCATCAGTGTCTTAACCCCGCTTTGCTTATCTTCTATGCTGCGGATATGATCCTGTATTTCTTTTCTTGTAACCGGATCGCCATGCCCATTGACAAAAACCTCAGCATCAAGATTCAGTATGGATCTGAGAACCCTGACAAGTCCGAATGAACTGCCATATTTGTGGCGGTGGATCAACTGGTCTCTCCCGACAAAAATGAGGTCGCCAATGAAGGCCACTTTTTCACCGGGGAAGAAAACAACGATATCACCGTCAGTATGTGCAGGGCCGAAATAGATGAGGTCGATATTTTTGCCGCTGCTATAAATGCTAAGCCTGTCAGAGAAGGTGATATTAGTAAGATACTGGCGTTCCCTTGTTGACGAAAAGGCCTTATCCATGTGCTTGCGTGTGTTTTCGTGGGAGATGACGGTTAACCCTTTCGGGAAACCGACAAGGCCGTTCACATGGTCGCGGTCGCTGTGCGTGATAATTATGTGCCCAATGGGAAGAGGCGTAAACTTCCGTATCTCTGAGATCATCCGGCTGGCAGAATCTTCCGTCATCTTGGCGTCTATGATCAGGACTTCCTTCTCGCCGATGAAAAATCCGGTATTGGCGCCATCCCCTCCTTTCACCTGGAAGATGTTTCCCTTCACATTTTGAATAGAGATGGACGGGACTGTCTGCCGTACGGGTTGGGCTTGTGCGGGAGCCTGCTGCGCTAAACCGGGGGGAATGAAGCCCAGCAAGACAAGGGCGAAGACCAAGTACATCACGGAACGTTTCACCATGTTTGAAGAAATATCACATGGCGCATAAAGTATCAATAGGTCAATCTCTTCAAGGCCCGCACCCCAAAAACTGTGCGGGCCACCCCGTTAATCTTCCTGGCGTTTGACCGCGAATCTGGAGTCCTACCCCGGACTCACCCTCTCCCAGTCTTCTTTTACATATTCCATGATCTTCTTCCCCCGGTCCGAATAGATTTGGATACCTTCCCAAGATGGCATTCCGAAGATCTTCTGCATGAGCAGTCCATCGTCGCCGAACCATTGGACGAGGGGTCCCCCGAAGAAGTAGCCCTTTGTCCTGAGGTGCTCCACAAGGCTGTCCACCCACGGTGAGGAGAGTCTGAGCCAGACTTGCACGACCACCGTGCCTTTGGCGAGGGCCTGCCTCTCCTTGGCCTCGAAAACCGAAGGGAAGTCCTTTCCCCCTTCGTGGACCGACATGCGGGCCACATGGGCAAAATCAAAGATCTGCGTTGTGATGGCAGTGTTGGGACCCGCGGGATTCGTATCCGTTAAGGAGGGCGACAGCGTCCGTTTGTCGTCGAGACCCTCATAGATAAACGCAAGGGCGTCCCTGTATCTCTGCGGCACATAGACCGTGTGAGGCTTCGGATGGTAGGTTCGGAACATGAGAAGGGTAGAGACCCGTCCCGAAGCGCTTTGTTCCTTTGCGTACGCCTCCGCGGGCATAAGGTCCACTTCAAGGGCCGTGGCCAAAAGGCGGGAGGGAACCAGGGATTTCTGCATGTAAAGGTGATTGCAGACGGCCTCTCCCATTACCACGTCGAGTTCCATGGACAGGGCCATTTCCTCGAAGGCGTATTCCTGTAGTTTGGCTATTATCCCGAATTTTCTGTAGGAGGGCAGAATAAGACCCTGGCCCAGCTCATATAGCCTCGGATTCGGACCGGAGCGATAATAGGCCTCGTGCCCTATAATGTCGCCCTTTACGGTGCGGGCTACAAGGGGTATGTTGTCGCCGCCCCTAAACGCCTCGGTGAGCCCGATGGGATCGTACACCAATGTTGCGGGATAGGCGTCACCGTACACCTCTTTGAAGAGCCGTGCTATACCGGGGGCGTCTTCAGGACAAAACGCATCTATCACGAACTCCTGCCCGGCTTCAATCCGTGCTTCCTTATCTGTCATGACTATGATTCCCTCCTTTTGAAAATTACCCACACGAGACCCGAGGCAAAAAGGCTCAGGCAGGCGGTAAAGATGAAGAGTGCGCGATATCCTCCCCCCGACACGAGAAGCCCCCCTGCGAAGGGGCCCACAAAGAAGCCGCCCTGCATCGTGAGCAGGGATAGGTTGAGATTCATGCTTCTCAATCGGGGAGCCGACACATCGAATATGAGGGCGACAACCACAGGCATGACAATCCCCCACCCGAGCCCGGAGAAAAGTGCCAGCGTATAGAACGCTCCGGAGTTGGCGACATACCCGAGCGCAAGGTAGCAGGCGGCAAGCCCGGCCAGGGAGGCACCGGTGATGACAGCTTTGTTGAAACGGTCAAAGAAGGTCGACCCCGCGACCCTCACGCCTATCATGGCCGCCGTGGCGACGGTGAAGAAAAAACCCGGGTTCTCGATCCCCCGTCCGCGGGCATATTCCTTGAGAAAGAAAAAAACTATGGTGTAGCTGCTGTACAGCAGGAGCTGTACCACGAGGAGGGCCGCCACCTTCCGGTCCTTGAGATTTATGAAAAGGTCCCTCATGCCTGTTGCGCGAGCGCCTTTCGGATCCGATGCGCCGGCAGGCGCAGCGGACTTAACGCCCAGGATAACGGCGGGCAAAAGGAGCATCACGAGGCCCCCTATGACCAGAATATGCCTGAAGTCCGCCGGTTTGTCCCCGATCAGTCCCACGACGGGAGGGATTATCGAATAGGGGAGGAGCCTCACCACGGATATGAATCCGAAGGCCTGGCCGCTCTTCTCCAACGGTATGTACATCACCAGCATGGCCATCAGGGCCGAGACAAGGCATACAAAGGCAGCTCCGTGGACTATGCGGACTGCCACGAGAGATGCGAGGTCAAAGGCAAAACTGTACGCGCAGAGCGCGGCGGCCATTATGATAAGGGCGATGACAATCCATCTCCGGCCATTCTCGCCGTTGAGCCGTACCGCAAAGACGGGCTGAAGCACGAAACTTGCGAGGGAATCGGCCCCTATAAGGAACCCGAACCAGGCCGGGGAGATGGGCAGAGACTTAAGGTAGTGCTGGAACTGAAAGAAAAGGGCCATGACGGCGGCGGCAAAAAGAAAAATTATGTTGAGGATTATGAATTCTTTCGTGAAAAGCCCTCGCGGCTGAGACTGTGCCATCTCTTCAGGCCCTCAGGGGTTCTCTCCCCCGTCCGGCGAGGCGCACCACCAGGTTTCCGGCCAGGGCCTTCCTGTAAGCGGCGCTCGCCCTCACGTCGTCGATGGGGGAGACGCTCCGCTCCACTATAGGAACAATGCTTTGGAGGGCCTTTAGGCCAAGGGGTAAGCCGACGAGAGCGTCCTCGGCATCCTGTGAGGTCACCACGGTGGGCCCCACGCTGCCCCACGCAAACCGTGCCTTCTCGACAATGCCCGTTTCCGTGGTTGTCACGAGAGCGGCCAGGCTCGCTACGGCTATGGCAAGGGCCTTTCGCTGCCCCACCTTTTCGAAGTGATGGATGGTAAAAGAGTCCTCCTTTTTGAGCCATACGCCCGAGAGAAGCTCGCCGTCCGTGAGGGCGGTCGTCCCCGGTCCGAGAATGAACTCCCGTATCGGGACCCGGCGGGATCCGTCCTTCTTCCTCAGCTCCACCTGTGCGCCCAGCACGTAAAGCGGCGGCAGCACATCTCCCGCGGGTGAGGCAGTGCAGATATTCCCCCCGATCGTGCCCATGTTCCTGATGGGGGGTGAGCCGAGCGACCTCAAGGCGCTCGCAAGGACCGGGAAATGCTCCCGGATCCGGGGGTGGGACAGGAGGCGCGTGTGGGTCGCGTGGGCCCCGATAAATACGGCGCCGCTTAGCTCCTCGATGGACTGCAGCTCCTTCACGCCTGCAAGACCTATGAGGACCGGAGGATATTTATTGAGGGCCCGCAGTTTTACGAAAAGGTCTGTACCACCTGCGAAGACAAGGGCCTCGCCGTATTTTTCCCGCATATCCCAAAATTCGTCGAGGGATCCCGGACGGTAGACCGTCGTCATGGCAGCCCGTCCTTTTCCTTTGCGGCAGCGGCTGCTGCCACGGCCTCCACGATCTTTTGATAGCCCGTGCACCGGCACAGGTTTCCGCTTATGCCTTCCCTGATCTCAGCCTGAGTCGGTTCCGGGTTCCTTGAAAGAAGGTCAATTGACGCCATGACCATGCCCGGTGTGCAAAACCCGCACTGGATCGCGCCATGCTCCACGAAGGCTTTCTGCAGGGGGTGGAGCCTTCCGTCACGCTCAATCCCTTCGATGGTGGTAACCTCCGCCCCCTCGAGCTGGGCTGCCACCATGAGACAGGCGAGCCTGCTTTCAGAGTTCACCAGGATGGTGCAGGCACCGCACTCTCCCGTACCGCATCCCTCCTTTGTGCCGGTCATCTCCAGATCTTCCCGGAGCACGTCGATCACCCTCCGCGCGGCATCCACGTCGATGAATGTGTTCTTTCCGTTGAGAGTGAAGCCTATCTTCAAAGGACGGTCCCCTCCTCTTTTTTCCGGATAAGGGCCCCGTACACGGCCTCACCCGTCATGGGCGCCCGGAACACTCTGGTCCCGCACGCGTCGGACACGGCATTCGCAATGGCGGGCAAGGGTCCGCTCATGCCTATCTCCCCCGCGCCTTTAAGCCCGAAGGGCCCCGTCTCTTCGTCTATCTCCACGGGTACGGAATCTATGGCGGGTATATCCATGGACGTGGGGATGATATAGGTGCTGAGGTCCCTGGTGACGATCCGCCCCTTACGGACCTTGAAGTCCTCGGTGAGGGCATACCCCATACCCTGGGCCACCGCGCCCTCGATCTGCTGTGCAAATACCTGGGGATTGATGACCCTGCCCGCATCCGTGACAGCGAGGTACCTTGCGACATCCACCTGTCCGGTAAGCTCGTCAACCTCCACATATACGAGGTGGGCGCCGTAGGAAAAGATGAGGTGGGGACCCATGTAGATGGCGTCAAGCTTTTCCCGAACCACGGGCATCTTGAAGTAACCGGTGGTCACTCTTGCAGAATCGTCCATAAAAGCGGCCAATTCCTCGAGAAGTAATTCTCTCCCCGTGGGGGTGTGCCGGACCTTTCCCGGCAGAAAGAGGAACCCTTCCGCCACCGACCCCGGGACGCGCTCGCAAGCGGCCTTAATGATCGCCTTTTCCAGAGAGCGGGCGGCCTCGATGAGGGCATTGCCATAGGTATAGGTGGTCCTGCTTGCCGACGAGGAACCCGACGGCAGGGTGCGCGCCGTATCGGGCAACACCAGCTCCATGGCGGAGGCGTCCTGGCCGAGTACATAGCCGGCGATCTGTGCGTAGGTGCTCGCATTTCCCTGTCCCATGTCTACAACACCCGCATAGACCCTGATCTTCCCTTCGACCGTAAGTTCGATCTTCGCACGTGCCTCATCCGCAACCATGGGCGGGTACCCCATGGCGTGCGCCATGCACGCCACCCCGACTCCCCGGACCTTGAATGGGCCTGCCTCCTCCTTCCATGCGGCCCGCCCCTTCCATAGGGGATGAGAGGACATTTTTTCAAGGCACTCAACCGCACCGGTGGAGTTGGTGAGGGTCACTCCGAGACAATTCCTGTCCCCTTTTCGCACCGCGTTCTTGAGGCGGATGGCGAGAGGATCGATACCGAGCCTTTGGGCCGCCATGTCGACCATCTGTTCCATGGCTGCCGTTACCTGGGGCACGCCAAACCCGCGGAAGGGCCCTCCCACGGGGTTGTTCGTATACACGCACCACCCCTTGATGCTCACGTTCGGAATGCGGTACGCACAGCCCGCATGTTCGGCCCCGAGGGTCATGATCTCCCCTCCCAGGGGTGAGTAGGCGCCACCGTCATAATAGAGCCTGCATTCAAGAGCGTGGAACTCCCCGTCGTTTTTCGCGCCCAGCCGGTAGTGCATCTTCGCGGAAAGACGCTTTACTCCGGCCAGGAAGCTCTCCTCCCGGTCCCACCACATCTTCACGGGCCTGCCTCGCGAGTGAAGCACTGCAAGAGCGAGGAGGCACTGGACGGTGATGCCGTCCTTTCCCCCGAAGGCTCCGCCGAGATAGGGGGCGATGACGCGAATACCCGCGGGGTCAATTCCAAGAACCGGGGCGATCTCGAAGCAGTCACGGAAAGGCGTCTGGGTGGATGCTACGATCACATACGTTCCATCTTCCCCTTGATAGGCCCATCCCGATTCGGTCTCAAGGTAGGCGTGCTCCTGTGCCGGCACCTCGAAAACACCTTCCACCACCGCGTCGCACTCATTGAAGGCCTTCGCTGAATCCCCCGTCTCTACGGCCACGGCCTTTACGACATTTCCCTCCGGGTTGTCTTCGTGAATGCGGGGCGATGTTTCTTTAAGGGCCTCCTCCACGGAAAAAACCCCGGGTAAGGCCTCGTAATCCAGGGTAATCCGATTGAGAGCGTCCTTCAGGGTTTCACGGTTTTCCGCGAGGACGAGGGCCACTGCTTCGCCTGAGTGCCGTATCCTCGTGTCGGCGAGAACGGGCTGGTTCTTGCGGATTATTCCTATTCTATTCTCTCCGGGAATATCATGGTGGGTGAGGACCGCGATGACCCCGGGCAGAGCCCTTGCGTCCTCAGCGTGAATACCCGTTAGCGCCGCGTGGGGTACGCCTGCCCGTTTTACGCCTGCCCACAGGAATTCGCCATCATAATAGTCGGCGGCATACTTCTCTCTTCCCGTGACCTTGGCGTAAGCGTCCGCCCGGTGCGCCGTTTTCCCGATATCGTAGCCGGCTCTCTCGATCTCCCCATTCTCAGGTTCTTTCAAGGATGTCTCCAAGCGCCCCGATGAATGCTTCCATGGCCTCGTGCCGCCCTATGCTCACCCGTATCCAGTTGGGAAATCTGAACCCTGTCATGCTGCGAACCATGACGCCGTGGCTCATGAGCCTGCGGTAGGCCAGGGTGTCGTTCATGGGCAGTCTGACCATGACGAAACAGCCCTCACCGGACTGGGTCATAAGACCCATCGATGCCAGCTCCGCGGCAAGATAAGCCTTCTCCGCCTTGACAAGGGCCCGTGTCCTCACGATGTGCTCGTCGTCGCTCAATGCAGCCAGGGCCGCATCCTGGGCCAGCACATTAACGGAATACACGACGCACGTGCGCCGTATAATGTCCACCACTTCCGGGCTTCCCGCCAGGTACCCTATGCGCAGGCCTGCAAGGCCGTACATTTTTGAAAAAGTCCTGAACACAACGAGATTGGGAAACTCTTCGATGAGGCGCATCCCGTCCGGAAAGTCCGGACTCTCCACGAATTCGCAATATGCCTCATCCACCACTACGATCCTGCTGCCGTTGATACGGGTGAGAAACCGCCTCAACCCCTGCTCATCCCAATACGTCCCGGTGGGGTTATTGGGGTTGCAGACGAAGAGTATTTTGGTGCGCTCATCCACCGCGTCGAGCATGGCTGCAGCATCGAAACCGAAGTCCTTAAGCGGGACGAGCCGCGCCTGGAATCCGGAAAAGCTGGCCACCCATTCATAGACGGCAAACGTCTTATCTGCGGTAATGATATTGTCCCCTTCCTGGCAGAAGGCTTTGATGACAAAGGCAATTACCTCATTTGCGCCATTTCCTACAAGAAACTGATCCGGATCAAGCGCGTATTTTTCCGCGAGCCTTTTGCGCAGGTAGTATGAATCACCGCTCGGGTAAAGAACTGACCTCGGAGGCTCGAACCGGCCTATCACCTCACGGGCTGTGGGCGGCGGCCCTAAGGGATTCTCGTTATTGTTGAGACGGTAGAGTTTATCGCACCCATAGAGCTTCATCAACTCCGGGTCCGGCTTGCTCGGGATGTAAGGATCGAAATTCTTGATGTAGTCCGGGATAAGGCCGGCAAGGTTGACGTAGGGCATGGGCCGGACTATTGCCCCTCATACTGGAAGGCGACTATGTCCGCCTCACCCGCGTGGGGGAAGATGAGACGCGGCGAGAAGCCTTGCCGGATGAGCACGGGGGCGAGATTGGCCTCAAAGGCGTGGGCGAGGTCAATTGTAAAGAAAATATCCAGAAACCCTTCGGCTTTCAACATCTTCAGGTGCTGCTCGAGAATCGCCGGCGCGTCGGCGCCGTCCCAGATGAGATGAAGCGTCGCGGAGCTTTGTATGCGGTCGAGTTCGACGGAGAAAAGGGGGTGGGCGGGGCGCATCTCACCTCCCCCGGGGGTGAGACGGATGTCGCGGGCAAGATAAAGACGGTCGTACTCCTGCCTGAGGAATGGCACCAGGTCGGGGTGCGCCCAAACGCTTGAGCCCGGGTCCTCTTTCAACTGGCGGTAATAGATGGGCCATGGCTCTTTGTGTCCGTCAGCCTTTGTATGGCCCATGGACCCCAGTAATTCGAAATAGCCTTCGGGAAGTTCAGGTGTCGGGTATATGTCGGTCAGACAGATTGCCTCGGTTCTTACCACCTCACCGAGAAGCCCGTCCACTAGGGCCTCGGACATGCCGTGTTCCGGGGGCTGATCAAAAAGATAGGGGCCGAAGGCCTCTATCGTGCGCGTTCCCTGAGTGCGCCACAGTATCCCTCCTGCCACATCGGCTCCTCCGTCTGTGGCGACGAGGACGCGGTAGTGACCCTCGGCAACCATGTCCGCCACCTTGGCGGGAAAAGAAAAGTCGACAGGAAAGGAGCCGGCCGGATAGTAGGCAGTGACCTGCCGGACGAAGTACTTGAGGGTTTCCGTCTCGGGACGGCCCACACGGAATTGGGTCAGTGCGCGAACCGGGGCCTTCGCGGGTGCCTCTGTCCCGGGGTATGTCTTTTCTTTCGTCAACCCCACGCCATACCCCGACCTGCTGTCATGGAGCACGTTGAGGCGGTCCACAAACCTCGATGCGATAATGAGACCCATATCAGCGAGGTCCTCACCGGGCTCAAGGGCCCCTTTTCCCGGTGGATGAGAGATCGGAATCTCCGGGGGAGCAGTTTTCAGGAGGAATTTCACTCCCACATAGTACCAACCGTCGTAAGCCTCCACGGACACAGCATTGCCTTTCTGATCCGACTCCGCGAGGTAGGTGAACAGTTCTTCGCTTGCGAGGCGCAGTCTCGTCGTATCCCCGGCCTCCATGCCGAATGCGGCAGCTGATTCCTCCACAAAAGACATCGTGAGGGAGAAGAAAGACATGTCGAGGTACGTGGCGAGGCGGTTCGTTCTGTGCGGTCGCTCCAAGGATATCTCCGTGAGCATGAATTGTATTCGTCGTATACTTATATCAGGATGCCCGACCCCGGTCAATCGGGTATTATTTAGCCGTTTTTTCTATATATTGAAAAATTTCCTTTGCCATGGGCGAATGCAGTTCTATCGTCGAATGATCAAGAACGAGATTATTCAGGTATTGCAGTATAAGGGTGTCGGTAAAGTGAAAACAGGGAAGTATTCCCGCGATAAAAAATCCCAGCCCCTCGATCTCTTTGCATATTCGGCTCGTTACCGGATCACCCAGGTTAAGCAAAAGCGAAATATGATCGATCTTTTTGGCACATAGATCTTTGAGGTGGGCGCGCAGTACACGAACGCAATCCGTCCCGTACTGCCCGATCGTGATCTCGGCGCTATTCGCGTCGGACATGATCTTTGTTCTCAACACGGAAAGGTCCGCCAGTCTGGAATCTTTGCGGGATTTACGGAATTGTCTTTCTAATCCGAGGTTTGAGTATATCTTGCGCACAATGGATTCGTGATGGGGAGGAAGATATACCGGGCTGTCCGGCAATTCAGCGACGGCCTGAAATGAAAACACGCATGTTTCCCTCTGGGTATTTACCCCGGCCTTTCCTTGGAAGATACCCGCCGGCACACAGCCAAGAAGCAGGGCGCAGTCCTTATACCCCGTCTTTTCCGTCATCTTTTGTGAAAAGGTATGTACGGTGACCGCCCTGCCGTAAAGACCCTTGATGCCGATGTCTTTCGCATGATCATTAAGAAATTCCTGCATTACCGTGAATATATCGAAACCCCTGAACTGCTGTTTGACTGCGCCTTTCCCCGTTTCGGCGATCATGTCATCGAACGTTTCCCTGACCATGGCCAGATGTCCGGCAATTTCTCCCTGATCGGTAACTGCCACAATTGACCTCATCAGACCATCCCGGTTCAATTTCACAAGCTTGTCCGGATAATACATCACTTCCGACATGTACGTGTAACCGTATGTCCGGTAAAAAAGCCGGCAAACCTCCAATGCCTCGGATGGATCCATGAACCTCACCTGGAACACGGGAGGTGACGCCAATCTATTGTCATCACCGGCATGTTTGGCATTCATTTCCGGCTGCAGAACCTCGCGCTCCCCGATTATACTCCGGCTTGGAAGATGCTTTACCAGGTGGAGTTCTTTCCCCTCTCTTCCTAAATTAAGGAAAGAAACCTCATCGACGCATTTTCTCATTATGAAAGACCCAAGCCCCGACGAAGGAATATGCTCGATATCCTCAGGTGTTTCATAGCCGGGAACAAGGCCGGGGTCGTAAGGAAGGCCTTTATCTTTGACAATGATCTTGATGCCCTGTGCGGATGGTTCAAAAATGATCTGGAATGATTGCGCGGCCGATTCCAGGGCATGTCCTATTACGTTCGCGACCGCCTCTTCAAGGGCGAGAAGGATCATTTCCTGATCGTTATCACTGAAGCCGATCGCCTTTGAGCATTCTTTTGCAAATGCCTGGATCGCAGGCAGATAATTTATTTCACTGGTGACCGTGAGAATGGAGCGTCCGTTAATCATAAATTTGGATTTTAGTCTATCGAATCTTCTTTTGTCTGTCCAGCAATTCCAGACTCGCCGCGAAATATTTCCTTAATGTCTTTTATGGGGGCGGTGGAGGCATTACAATTCTTTGATGGAAAGACCCGGTTCAGGGGAGTTACAATAAAAGCACAGGTCAGGCAAGTCCGGACATAAAAGTAAGAAAGGACAATTTCGAATGACAATACGTACTTTTGCAATCATTGTATGCCTTCTCTCTCTATCCGTTTCGCCGGCAATTGCCGGCGATGAAACTACTCCATACAAACAAGGGGCAGGTATCACAATTGACCATGAACCCTTCATTCGACAGACCTTTGATCTGGCAATAAGTTCGGGGAAACATGGCAATCACACCTTTGGCGCCCTTCTGGTCCATCAGGGCAAGGTTGTCCTGACCGCTGAAAACACGGTCAATACCGACGCCAATTGCACGCATCACGCGGAGACAAACCTCGTAAGCAAGGCCAAACGAGAGCTTTCGGCCGGGGTGATCCGTGAGAGCACGTTGTACGCCAGCACTGAACCATGCTCTCTCTGCTGCGCGGCAATGTATTATGTAGGCTTTAAGAGGGTTGTGTATGGCGTTTCTTCCAAAGGCCTTGCAAAGTTAACCGGATGGCACGACGAGGGCTTGTCGTGCAACGAGTTTTATCGGTATAAAGGCGGCCAGATCGACTGGATTGGCCCTGTTCTGGAAGAGGAAGGTGTAAAAGTATTTCGCTATATGCCCAAAAAAAACTAATATAGCGCCGTTGATGACACCCTTAACCCGTACGTGTTTCTACTTCTTCCGCGTCCATGTGCCCACCCCTACTACGGTATCTGAAGCGGTTACGTGACGATAAATCATTTCCATTTTGTCTTTACTTATAATCTTGCCATCCATGGTCCCATCTTCATCGGCATAATAAAAGCTCTTATTGTCAAGACCGATGACGCCAATGAACTTCTCGGTAGCCTTCGGTGACTTAAAGATCCCATGAAGGACTCTCCCCTCCTGTTTCGTCACAACTGCTTCGGCGGCCAGGGTACTGAACTCACCGGCGTGATGCGTCTTCCACCCGGAAGTGCTGCCTTTCAGAAGGACGCCGCCCTCAGTCTTTACAGTCCATGTTCCCACCAGATTGGGTATAGTGGAATCTGCTAAACATATTCCCGCTGTAAATATAAATGTAAATAAAGCGATACCGACAACAACCTTTTTTACGGTAATCATTGCTTTCTCCTTTTTTGCTGAGAATATAGTCCTAGCTACAGATAGCATAGTATTCCTTCTTTTTCAATTATTCCCCGGCTCCGGACCCGCCCCTGATAAACCGGTTCGGGGTCTGTGTTCGACTTTATACGTGTTGGCTTGTCCCTGCCTGCCTCTCTGCATGCTTTCATCCATGACCTACGAAAATCTCGTATCATCGGACCGCAGGCAAGTCTTGTAAGCCAGCATTGACAAATAAACTATGAAGAAGTATGATTCCGTTAATCAAAGATACTATAATTATCAGGGCATGAGTGTCATAAAAGGAGGATAAATGCGCGGCGCAAGATTCGGTTTACTTTTTTCGATCGGCTTTTTTCTTCTGCTTCTTAATGCCTGTGCATACACCCAAAGCTCTTTAGGCCCGGATAATGTTCCTTATGAAAGACCTGATCCACAAGATAAATTTTGCATCATGCTGCCACCCGACATAGCGCATGGGTCAAAAATTTACTTCAGTGAAGGAAAAACAGACCCTGAATCAACTGTTGCGTATCGTCTTTTCACTACTTTAAACGCAAAGTGTCCTTCAGTAATATTGGTAGAAACGTCAAATGAGGAACAGGCTATCAAGCGATGCTCATCTCGTGGCGCCAAGTATCTTTTTTCTCCCCTGATAAGACAATGGCAAGGCCGTGCCTCACAATTTTCATTTATGCGCAACATTGCTGAAATTGAAATTAGACTGATAAAGGTGGAGTCAAGAGAGCTTGTCAGGTCGGTCGTATTCGAAGCTCGCAGCGGCTGGTTTAATGCCGGGTGGGATGATCCGGCCGGATTATTAACAACCGATTCCCTTAAACAATCAATTAACGACCTGATTGATTAAAGATTTGTGAATTTGGTTTTGAAACAGGACGGAGCTTATCTGACCTGTTTCCATATATTACATGACCCCTAAATCAGTTTTTCGAGCTTTTGATTTCGCCCTTTAACCACACCCCCTGCGACTTTGATAGTCGTTTTTCAAAACTCAGGCACAGTCGACAACCTCGCGGTTGACATTTATAGGCAACCCGAGAAATACTAATGTAATTTAAACTCTCTGAGACATAGGTACATTATCGCAAGCCGGGATGCTGCAGCGCATTGTCCCGGGACAGATTGCAGGGCATAAGCAAGAAGGATACCAATGATCGGATGCTATAATATTACGGTTCTGTTCGCTGTGTTTATGTTTTTCTTGTGCAACGCAGCTGATGTTTTTGCAACACTTCCGCTCATTACCGATGATGCCTATACGCAAGGTAAGAACGGGTGTCAAGTCGAGCTTGCGGGCGAGTATGTCTATGATACAGATACGGATGCAGGCAAGACAACCAACACCGTTGCCACAGCTGCGGCCTTTACATACGGTGTTGTAGATAACATAGATATTATCGTGACATCGGGTTATCAGAACACACGGGGCAATACAGAGGGTATCACTTCTAGAAGCGACGGCGTCCCGGACTCAGTCATAGATGTGAAATGGAGATTCTACGAAAGAAAGGATGGTCTCTCTCTTGCAATCAGGCCGGGTATAATATTTCCCACGGGAGATGATGAGAAAGGGTTGGGTAGCGGTAAGGTACGGTACCGTTTCTTTTTTATCTCTTCTAAAGAGCTGAAACCCTTTACAGTGCATCTCAATATCGGATACATGAGGAATGAGAACAAGCTCGATGAAAGGGAAGATATTCTTCGTGTATCTTTGGCAGGGGAATGGAAATTTGCAGAACGTCTTAGGCTGGTGGCCGATACCGGCATTGAAACATGCAGGGATAAATTGCATATAAACGATCCTGCCTTTATTCTTTTCGGGTTAATATATGGCGTTACCGAAAAGATTGACTTAAGCCTTGGTGTCAAAAGCGCTATCACAGACACAGAAAATAATTTCAGCGCGCTGGCAGGGATGACATTTAGGTTTTGATGGTAAGAACTAGATGTTTTGCGCTTAGATCGTCAAAGAGCTATACTAAGGTTACAAAGGGTCGGTTTCGAAACGAAATGAAGAGAGATCAATGAAATCCGTTACAATACCACTACCCCCTTCGCATCCTCTGCGCATCCTATGGAACTTGATTCTCGTCGTGGCGATCTGGACCTCTTCACTGACCGTTTCTTATTTTACGGCGGTCGGTTCAGGGCAAGTCAATATTGTCTATGCTTTTTTCACCATTGTTTTCTTTCTTGATATTCTTGTCAATTGTTTTTCCGCTCAAAAACAGGGCTACCATGTCATAGCACAAAAGAGTGCCGGCATCGTGTACTACCTTAAAAGCTGGTTGATCGTCGATCTCCTTGCTGCCCTTCCTTTTCTTGCACTTCTCACACAGTCTGGAGATGATGCCGGAATGCGCGTAGTCGTCCTGTCTCTCGGCCTCCTGCGCATTGTTAAGCTGGCCAAGGTGCCTCGCGTCATGGTGGAATTGCAGGATTCCCTCATGATTAATCCATCGATCATGCGTCTGTTGCTGTTTGCTTTCTGGTTTACCCTTGTCTGCCATTTTATGGCACTCGGCTGGATCCTCATCGGTGCGGCAGAGAGCAACAGGCCGCCCTTTGATATCTATCTGCGATCCCTTTACTGGTGTCTTACAACGGTCGCGACAATTGGTTACGGAGATTATACGCCGAACCACGACAGCAACGTGCAGATTATTTATACTATGGTCGTTCAGATTTTCGGTGTAGCCATGTACGGGTATATCATTGGTAATGTTTCAGGACTCATTGCCAATCTTGATACGGCGAAAGCGGAGTTCCTGAGAAAAACGGAATCGGTAAACCGCTTCATGCGGATGCACAAGATCCCGCTTAAAGACCAGGAACGCGTGAGGGACTACTATAATTATCTCTGGCACAAAAAACGGAGTGTCGGATTAAGCGATGTTATTTCCGACCTGCCACACACGCTCTCGAGAGACATCGCTCTTTTTATCCATCAGGATATCTTAAAGAAGGTGGTCCTCTTTCGCCATGCCGATGAACTCTTTGTCCGCGAAGCGGTGCAGCTTTTGAAGCCTGAGCTTTTTCTGCCCGGCGATTATATTATCCGGGAAGGCGCATCGGGCGACTGCATGTATTTTCTTGACGAGGGAGAGGCGGAAGTCCTGGTTAAGAATGAGAGGGTGTCGCTTCTAACAGAGGGTTCACCGTTCGGCGAGTCGGCCCTTGTCCGGGAAGAAAAACGCAATGCGAGTATCCGGGCGATCACGTATTGTCATGTTTATATGCTTGGAAAAAAAGATTTTAACGATCTTCGTGAAAAGCATCCGGCATTCGATTTACAGATTCGCAGAATAAGCGAATCCCATGAGAAAAATAATCCATCATAACAGAAAGAATGCCCCTCCTCTGAAATTCAACTCCTCCCCCCGGCACAAACAGTAAAATCGACGCCTGAGAAAAAAGTTTTTCACGCTGACACCCTGTTGTCACCACCCACCGTTATACTATTGTCAAAGGCGAGGTTACCATGGAGCGCGAGCAGAAAGGCGACGTGGAGGAAGATCTTTTGTGCGATTGGTGCGGGAAGGAAGAGCCACTGGGGACATTTTTTGTCCCGGGAAGGGGCGTTCTCAACCTCTGCGGACACTGCAGGGTATTGCTCATGGCCATCCTCATAGACCTGGCTTAAGGAGGGGAATCAAATGGAAAAGATTATTACCGACTACATCAACGCCATCGAGTTCGGGGACGCGCAGACGTTCCGGAACATGACGGTCATCCCGCTTTACACGTCTGTCAACCACGTACCGGACCACCTGACTTTGAAGAAGGCGCTGGAGGCGGGCGTTCTTACCGTTACCGAGATCGACGCCAGCGGATCGGTCCCGGAGCTGCTTGCGAAGAACGCGGGCGATCTGCCCATCCTGCTCCTTGACGGGGAAGAACTCACAGGGGCCAAGCAGAACAGGGTCCTCAACACCACCATCCTGCTCAGGGAGAAATCGGAGACACTCATACCCGTCAGCTGCACCGAGCACGGCAGATGGCACTACAGCACCCCGGAGTTCCACGATTCGGACGTCATCATGGCCAAGCGTGCCATGGCGAAAAAGGCGCGGACGGTGTCCAACTCCCTTCGTAATGAAAAAGCATACCGTTCCGACCAGGGACAGGTCTGGGATGACATTGCCAACATGTCCCTGTCTGCGGGCGTCAGCTCAGATACGGGCGCAATGCGTGACGTCTACGAATCAAGAAAAGCCTCGCTGGACGAGTACATAGAGGCCTTTCCCCCGAGTGAAGGGCAGAAGGGTGTCTTCGTCCTCATCGGCGGGAAAGTGGTCGGGTTCGACGTCGTTTCCCTGGGCCCAGCATATGCCGACCTCCACCTAAAGATCGTGAAGAGCTATGCCGTGGACGCCTTTATCGAAGGCATGAAATCCGCGGTTAAAAAGGGAGACTCTCACAAGGTGGCGAGGGCCTTCTTCGAGGAACTCCCGTCATGCACCGAGGAGAGGTACAAGTCCCTGGGCCACGGGATGGACCACCGTTTCGAGGGTACAACCACCGTCGGCTCCGCTCTCGTCGCCCGCGAGAAGGTCATCCACATGGCGTTCTTCAAAGCGGACCAGTCCGAAAGGATAGGAAGGATGTCCGGGTCCGCTCAAAGAAGGGCCAACAGGAGCAGAAGGTCCTAGGGGGGGTGCGGTTGGGTATCGGCATATAGATGGAAAAGTACCCCATTATTCGTACATTCATTGGCCGTATTTGGAGAGAAACGGTGCCGAATAACACTGAAGAATGTGGACCAGCCAGTCTTCATGACGTCTCGGAGACACATTGTTGTCCCCAAAGAGCAGCAGGTGTCGAAACCGATCTCTCCGCCAAGGACGTTCTCCGTCTGCCTCTTGGAGGCCTGTATATCGAGAAATAGCTCAGGCGCTTATTGAAGGCCCTTTAATGTGACCACACGGAATCTGCCAATGGATAGCATCGTCAAAAACATTTTCATCGATCCGGGTCCTTGATCGTGCCCGTGCGGTTCCAGTTCTTGTCATAGGCCCGGTCGTCCTTGATGTAGCCCTGGGTGTTCCAGTTCCTGTCGTAGACCTTCTTTGTGCCGCGCCCGTCGTCCTGGATGTAGCCTTTGAGGTTCCAGTTCTTGTCGTAGACCTTCTTCGTCTCACCCGTTGATCCGGTCGCCGTAAAACCGACGATGATCGCCAGAGCCATCAGGACCTGCAGCATGATTTTTTTCATTATTACCCCCTCCCTCATGACCCAAACAGTATCTCGTCTGCGATGGCCGACATCAGACACTTGTTACTGAAGTCGTCGCTTTCTTCGAGCTCATAGGAACTGTCCTTCTCGATACCGGCGCGCTCCAGTGCATCGTCGAGGTCCAGGGCATCCACCGTCCTGTATTCCAGGTTGCTTACTTTGAATGTGTATCGCGGCATGATCATCCTCCCTGTATAAAAAAATATATCAGAGGTGAACGACAGCAGTATGGCAGTTTCCCGGCTACGCGCCCGTTCTCTTGCCCGCCATCTCGAAGATCTTTTCGGCCAGGTCTAATATGAGGTCTTTGTGCGCTATGCATTGGCGCCATTCCTGCGGGATATTCTCAAGACCGTAGAACGCCCCCGCCAGCTGGCCGTAGATCGCACCGGTGGTGTCGGCGTCGTGGCCCAGGTTCACGGCAAGGAGGCAGCCCTCCCGGAAGCCCGATGACCTGTCGAATGCCCAGAGCGCCGCCTCCAGCGTTTTCACAACGTACCCGCTGCCTATTATCTCCGGGGGATTCTTTGTCCTGAAGGAGCCGCAGGCTATTTCATCTATTGCGGGGCAAAGCGGCATTCGCTCCCAGAGGTCATCTTGGGGTGCGTATCGTTGTGAGAGCAATTCCTCCTTGGAGACGCCCCGAACCGCGCCGACAATAAGCGCCGAGAAGTACCGGCATGCGTCGAGGCAGGCCACTGCACCATGGGTTGTTCTCGAGCTTTCAGAGCTCATCCGGACAGCTTCTTCAGGGGTGCCGGCAAAAAAGAGGGGAACCGGGGCAAGGCGCATCAGGCTGCCGTTCCCTGCCGAGTATCCATTGGTGGAGCCGGCAAAGGGTTCTTTCGTCACCGAGTATTTGTCGAGCGCATGAAACACCGTGCTGCCGATGTCGAAACACTTTCCGGTGCTGCTGAGGTATCCTTCCTTAAACCACCGGGTGTAGCGTTCCATCTGGTCATTTGCATCGAACCCCTGACACTCTACGAGGCTTTCGGCGAGGCACAGGGCCATAGACGTGTCATCGGTCCACTGGCCTTTTTTGAGGTCAAAGGGGCCTCCCCCGACGATATCGGTCAGAAGGGGAAAAGTGCCGGGCGGCATGAACTCAACGGTGGTCCCAAGGGCATCACCCACCGCCAATCCAATCAAACTTCCCAGGTATCGAGACTTCGTCGTGATCATGCAGGTTCCCTCCATTCCACAATGTACCGTTCCTGAGATAGCGTCTCGGGCGATCTTTTGAACTTGGATTTGGGATTCTGCCGCCAGAGTTCACGAAGGCGTGAAAGCGCCGCCTCTCCGGAAAGGCCGTGGCGGGCCAGCCAGCACCCGACAATAACACCCGTCCGGCCCACTCCTCCCCAGCAGTGTACGTAGACTATCCGGCCATTCTCGATATGTCTATCGATCGTATCGAGAATCTCTTTTGTCGCCATGTCCGATTTCGGAACGGAAAGGTCCGGTATGGGGAACCGTTCATGCAAGAGCCCGTGCGACTTGCAGGTATCAAGAAAATGAACGTATGGCTCCATCCCATCCGCTTCATGCGTAAGGTCTATGAATGCTGCCACCCCGAGCGCGGTCAAAGCATCGATCTTGTTCTGAGATGTCTCCTCGTCTTTATTCCTGGGATACTCCCCAGCCAGGAACGTATTCTCAACCACCCAGTAATAATTCATGGCAGGTTTTGACCTCCCGCATTGAATGTCGTTGCAGTAATCATATCACCTGAGGATGACAGGAGTATGTCATTGTTCCATCTCCAAAGTCTCCCGGGGGCGGGTTATCCTCGGCTATTTTTCCTTACCGGGGACATCTTCGCTACGGGTCGTGGATTTCCGGCTATGATAGCATCATTATCAATCCAATACACTACGCCTGGAAGTAAATCATTGAGCATAGAATAATCGCTTCGGGCTTGCTTGTGAGATTGCTTCGGCTTTCGGAATGCCCGGAAGCTATTTGTATCAAGACTGGGTCAATATTGTGTTGGCCTGGGGAGAATACCTCCTGAAAAAAGAAAAGCTGCCGAGACAAAACACGTTAGAAGGTCTTGTCGGAAAACTGCGGCATGTGAAACAGGATATCTGGCATTCGTACACAAAACAGCCTGAATCCAGATTGGTGCTTTCATTGGCAACTGCTCTGCCGAAGGTCAACAGAGCGGTCTTGAGCGATCCCGAAGGGTTTCTTGCGAGATATGACGATATAAGCATGCGTCACCCGGGACGGACGTTTGACCTGGCAACAGAATTTTCCGATGGAATTATCGGAATGGGCAATGCGCTCATATGTAATTTCTTGAAAAAACTTGGCCTCCTTTATTATGTCAAAATAGATGTCCACGTGGGTGATTTTGTAAGCAAGATAGCTTTTTCTAAAAAAACTCACTACGAAAGAACAATTCATCCTTAGCTGGCTTTTAGCAAAAGAAGTGGAGATAGAACCTTTTTTCCTCGACAAAATCCTGTATGTCGGTGGCAAATATGCGAAGCAGGAGATCATGAAGTTGTTCGATCGACATCGCGAGCAGTATATCAAGTCTGTCAACAGGCTGGTATCCGAGATTCACAGCTACATGTGACGAGTCGGTCGGGATAGCACGGACCAATACCATAGAGTTTAAACATAACATGCAAAAGTTTCTCATACTCGGGGTGATGCATACGAGGACGCAGTACACAAATTAAATGAAGATCCCGGAAGAGAGCGGACAAAAAACTCTGGGAGAAACCGTCTACCTGGAGAATCCACAACTCTTCGCTATTCCCATAAAGCCATCGGAGAATTGACAACCAATCGGCCGAGACGATCAAGGACCAAGTGGATTCTTGGTGCCGACATAAGCGCCCCTACCACTCTTTGTCAGCCTGCGGATCAGGGGTGTTTCGTTCGTGTACGGGATAAAGAGGTTGTACCTTGCGCGTGTGAGGCCTACGTAGGTCAGGTTTTTTATCTGCTCGGGGGGCATTTTTTCTTCGGTGAGCGAGTCGAGGCCGATGAGGAATACGCAGGCGTAGTCGAGACCTTTTGCGCTGTGAATTGTCGATATGGTTACGCTGTCCGTCGTTATGTCGTAGGATTTTTTCGACCGGTAATCTTGGGACGCCCATTCGGACATGATCCCCCGCATATCGAGCGCTTTCGTCAGTTCCTCTATCAGGTCTATCTCCTGCCCGTCCAACTTCACGCTTTTTGAGACATAGAGGATGGCAATTTCAGAAAATGAGAAACCTTCATTCACGGTCAAAGATTCGATCTGTTTTGAAACATGGTTAATTATATCGGGCAAGCCTTTTAGCTTCTTCATGACGGGTTTCGGGCCGTGAGATTCCAGTATATCGCTTGAAAAGAGCATTTCTGCCGGGTCCTCCGCCGTCTCTTTTTTCCCGCCATCCAGCATAAAGGATTCGACAAATCCTCGGATCTCTTTCGTATTACGATAGACTTTGGTCAGATTTTTGACCTTGCCTAGTTTTAAAATACCTGTCCCCTTGTTCCGATAGATGATCTGTGAGGGATCTATTGCGATCGTAAGGCTGTCGGTTGCGGGGTTTAAGAGCCCGAGCATTACCTTGCACATGTCTTCATCAAGATCCTGGCCTTCGTCGATGAGGATCGCATCATATTTCAGCCCAACTTCCGGAATCTTATTGAGGGTAAACTGAACAACCGTATCGTAATAATCCGACTCCTCCTTTTCGTAGGGAATCTTCTCGCCGGTTATTTTTGAGCACAGTTCGTAGAAATGATACACCTCGACGCCATCCGGGCCCATTGAGACGTGCCTTTCCGCAAGAAGCCTCTTTATGTAGTGGGCCAGCGTGATATTGAAGCATACGAAAAGGATAGACTTGATTGCCGGATTGTACTTTTTCAGGAATACCGCTTTATGGATCAGGACAAGCGTCTTGCCGCTGCCGGACGGGCCGGAGATGATCCGGTGCCCCGCATCGAACTGGCGTGCCAGGACTTCCTGCTGATGGTCAAGCATGGCAACATTCTCGAGATATTTTTGATAATCTTTCGATGGCCCTCTGAAGGGGAGCCGGATCCTCACCGAGGGGAAGATGACCTGCTTGAGATGTTCGAGATCGGAAGGCGTCACGGAAACGTGAAATATCGGGGTGAACATCCGGGTGATAGCCTTGGTGAACTCCCCGCCTGATGTGTCCTCGCAGATCGGTGAATACGTGAGGTCTCCTTCGAAAAATATCTTGTCGGCATCGATCACTCCGGAAAGTTCTCTTTCGAAATCATCTCTGAATATATTGGGAAAGACTACTCCCCGGTTCACGGGCACTTTCGATTTTCCGTAGTATGCCGGTTCGGTCGATACCAGCCGTCTGTCGCCTTTGATCTTGTCCAGCAATACATTCAAATATTTCTTTGCCTGCTTATACGGGTTCATCCGTCTTTCAACCCGGTTTCCGTTAATGATACTGAAATGCTCCGCGTCGGCTTCAGGTATCTGGTCAATCACCCAGTCTTTCACCTCGAATATGACAAGCCCCAGATCGGGAGAAAAAAGGATGAAGTCGGGCTCGTTGTCGTTTATCTCCGGCGTGTACCAGGCTATGTACCGTGTGTCCGGTTTTGCATACAATTGAAGAAAGCGATAGAAGATCTCTTCACCCGGTGTGTTGAACTGCTCAATATCGGAGGGAATCATCAGTGCCATGGTCTGGCCTCCCCGGTTCGGTGTTTTATTAACAGGTCCCGTCTTCGGAATATTCCTTAGCCCAACACAATGTATTGACAAGCGCCATTTGTTCGATTGTCGTGCAGCGTATTGTCATCAGGGCTGGATTCGCTATCAGGATCGAAAGGCATCTGGCGCGTGACAGGGCCACGTTTAGCCTGTTCTTGCTATAGAGAAATTCTATGTTCCGCGGCAGATATTCCCCGCTGGATGTCGCCATGGATATTATAACCACCTCGGCCTCTTGCCCCTGGAATTTATCCACGGTCCCGACCCGGGCCCCCGGCGGCAAGATTCTTTTTAATTCGTTAACCTGCATGTTGTATGGAGCGACGACCAGGATGTTGTCGCGGGTGACCCGTTTCTTCTTTCCTTTCTTGTCAATGTAATGCTGGACCAAAAGATTATCATACAGTTCTTTGACCGTCTGCGCCTCTTCCCGGCTTTTCTGTGAACAGGCGTCGTGCTGAGCCGGCACGTAAGCAATACCGGTAGATCTCAGAGATGCATGCGCATCGGGTCCGAGGACCAGGCGTTGCTTTTTCGTAGATTCTTCCGACTCGAGCCTGCTGTCATACACTGCGTCAGAAATGAACCGGCACAGGTCGGGATGCATGCGCCATGTTCTTGGAAGGAATATCCCTCGTTCCGGAGGTATCGTAGCCGCCCCCTCCAGCAGGTAATCCAGGGTTGACTCGCCGGACTCGCCGGGATGGACGCCCTGTATAGGTTGGCTGAGCTGCATTTGGTCGCCAAGCAGGACAATGTTCCTTGCACTGGTCCCCATAGCAATGAGATTCGCAAGAGACACCTGTCCCGCCTCATCGACGAAGAGGAAATCTAGCGTCTGATCGGCAGCTTCAGCCGCTAAACACCAGGCTGTCCCCGCTATTAATTGGTATCCACCGATCAAATCCTCGTTCTTGAAAACATCACAGATGAATTTTCCGCGAAATTCGGTATCTTCATTATCGGCCGTAGATTTCTTCGCCCCCCGGAATGTAAAACGTTGTTCCGATGCGATGTTTTCGACATGAGATAACATGTTATTTATTGCCTTATGACTGTTGGACGAAACGCCAACCCGGAAGCCCCTCCGGATAAGGTCGACAATAACATGCGACCCGGTATACGTCTTTCCGGACCCCGGCGGACCCTGAATAAAAATATAACTCCGATCAAGTTTGGCAACCGCTTCTATGATCTGCGGAAGAATGTCCCCGGATTCATCTATGATGGCCTTCTTTTTTCGGCGCCCCTTTATGCGCGGCAATTCACGGCGGAGGATTGCCTCGAGAGAGGGATATGATCTCTCATCATTAATTATTGAATCTGCGAAACGAAACAAGGCATCCTGCAGTTTCCCGCTGTCAATTGGACCTCCGGCCCCGATGCTCAGAGAGTCGGGCAATAATCCGCGTCTTATTCCGAGCCGGAAATTGACCTTGAGCTTTTCGTCATCTATCACGACTTTGCTGATCTGCGATGTCGTATCGGTTATGACGCAATTGTCGCCGGTTTTTAATTTATGCTCCTGCTCCGGATACGTGTACGTATAGACATAGGACTGTTTATCTATATAAGGCTTATTCTTTCTATCCTGTTGCATTTTGCCGATAGCTTCGGGATCATCCATGAGTTCGTCAGGGGTCATTTCACTGCGAGCAAAAAGTGCCCACCAGACGGGTTTACCTGTCCGCCTGTGAAAATCCAGAAGCTGGTATGTCAACTCTCTTATATGATGCTCCGGTTCCCAATCGTCCTTGTCCACCGGCAGGTCATTTATGAGATCCTGTCTGTATTCCTCGAGCTTTTGTTCGAATGAATTTAGCACATCTATATTTTGTGCCTTTCCCGTACTCGATATTGTATCCGTCGCCCACGCTATCCCTTCCGGTTTTTTAGAGATCAGCCATTGCCGCAGGCCATGCGTGGATACAACATCATCACGATTATAACTTTCAATTTCAGCAAGGTATTTTTTATCGCCTGTTTCCTTGTATTTCTCGTAGTAAACAACGCTGGCCCCCGCATCTTTCACCTCGCCCTTCCGTTCGGGAAGATAGAAATGTTCGACATTCTTGATCGAATATCGCGGTTCCGAGATCCTGATGCCTTCGCGCACGACTTTGTATAGATCGATCAGTCTGTTTTGCCTTAGAAGATTATCAACCTCTGCCTCACAAACAGCATGGAGAGACATGAGCTTTTTGAGCGCTGTTTCTTCATATGATGCATAATGATATATGTGGGCCTTCGGATATTTCCGGATATGCCTCGTTACAAAATTCATGAACACCATGAAGGCCTTTTTTTCTTCGTCCCTGTTATGAGCCCAGAAGGGCCGGAATTGAAGCTTCCCTCCCGTAAGATAATAGACCCCGAAAAGATACTCCAGTCCTTCATCGGACAGGGGGTCGCCTTCCATATCGAAAAAGATGTCCCCGTCATCCGGTTCAGGCAACCTCGCAAACCCCCGTTTGCCATCCGGGTCCGGTTTGAGCACATCGCATTTGTTTTTCCCGGTTCTCCGCTTGTGCAATTGTAAAGAAGCCTGGTGCCGCAGCTTCTCGAATGTTTCCTGGGTCATGTCCGGGACAGAGGTAATCTTTTTGCGTTCGGCAAGCGCTTCCAGTGTGTTGATCCCGCAGTCCCTGAGCTTTTTTATCTGGAGGCGCGTAATGTTGGCAACCTGGTTAAGATGATCGTCCTTTACCCACTGTTCTGCACAGATATTCCGCCATCGGCATATGCCACAGTTTTCGCATTGCTCCGGATACGTCGAGTTTTTCCGGTCTGAAACCCTGTCAACGAACCGTTTCTTGAGCATCCGGTAGTAACGGGAATAATCAGCATACCGGAACGATTGTTCCGTGCGGTCGCCAAGGACCACGTGGAGCATGACGGGGTCCGATACCTGCCTCGATGCCAGCAGGTCCGAGTAAAAACAGAGCTGAATGATAAACTTGACCTTGGCATTTCTGGCAAGCTTAGTATCGATCACCTCATAGCCGAAATTACCTAACTCCGTTTTACCCGGTACTTTTCGAAGGAAATCAACGTGCCCGACAAACGGTCCGTTGAGGAGCGTTCCCTGGTAGATGATGTCGGCGCCTGCCCGCATCGCATCGAGGGTTGCTTTGAAGGAGATCTCGTCATCCCGGCTGACACTCGATATATCTTCAAAATGAGAAACCTTCTGCTTCAAATGCTCGACATATGAATGCTCGTGCGCGAGGCCTTTCGTCTGATAAAGAAGTGCTTCCTCGTCATCTTCAGCCTTAGGCAGGGGTTTATCGAGGTTGACGAGGTCCAGGCTCGTCAGGTTTTCGCATTCCCGAAAATTAACAACATCCGACGCCGAATAAAGAATTGCTCCGTCTTTCTTCTGCATAATCCTCTAGGTTTCAGCTTCGCCATAGATGGGTGATTTCTCGTTATCTCGCATCATCGTGATGACCCTGTTCGCTCAATTTGATAATGAAATGCCGCTATCGGGGCCTCCCCCTGGTCCCGTGTCAAGACCAATGATAGCAATAAATAGAACAAATACTGATAATATAGTTTGTATCCCGTCGGCAATTAAAGTGCAAGGAAAAAGACCGGCCCCCCCCTCAGGGAAGCCCCGGAATTCAGTTGATGTTTCAAACTCCTCACTCCTTACTCCTTACGGCCCTTCCATTCCAATCACGACACCTGCGCCGTCGGTACGACCGCAATAATGTCATCTTCCGCATAAAAATCAAAGTCGGAGGTTTTCCTCATCTCATCGTGATCTCTGTGGATCTCATCCATAAAGATGCCGAAGGCCCGTTTTTCATACGGAGCTGCAAATATCGCGCACATTCTGAGGTTCGGTTTTTCCTCGTCGACACTCGTGTAGAAGGCGCTGACAATGGACCTTTTATTAAAATCGTTGATTATTTTGAGATAATCGGAGACGTAGGTCACAGCGTTTTGGCCCATGCAATATGCTATCGAAACGCCGACCCCGACAAACCGTTTAAAGACCCAGAGCGTCGGCCTCTGGTGGTGAGTTGCATAGAGACCCTGTTCGTCCTCCTCACTGCCTGTATACCGGATCTCATACCCCATGAATTCAATGTGTGCCAGAAAATCCTGGAAATCACTTTTCTTCTCGTCCTCTCTACACATTTCCCCCCCCTTTTTGTCCTTTGATTAACCATATTTTATCACCAGGCGATGACAGCACTATGTCACTGTAAATCCGGAAGTTTCTCGGGTACAAAAACCGATGCATGAGGCCGGGATTAGCACCTTTCTGACAGCCTAGATCATGAGGGTGTGAATATCTGGGGTCAAACCTTTATCCTTGAATATTAAGTGCATTTTCCAGTTCCCTGAAGCGGCTGTTCAGTATATCATCGTCCTTCATCCTGTCGGAGAGTCTCTTCCTGGCTACACTGACAGTGCCGTAGTCGACACCCGGCATCTCGCCAACCTCCCGGACAGGATTGAGGTGGCGAGTTGCAGAATGCCTACTGCGATAGGTAAAGACCGATCGTTTCGCTTGTGTTTCAAAATAGCCGCGGTATAATCTTTTATGTCTTTTCAGGAAAATATGAAAAGGCAATTCAATGAAGAAGTGACGGAGGAGTGTCGATGACGGTATTGAAAAAAGGCGACCGGGCCCCCGGGTTTGCGCTCACGGACCAGTTTGGGAAAACGATACAGCTGAAAGACTTCAACGGCAGGAAGGTGCTGCTCTATTTCTTCCCGAAAGCGGGAACGTCCGGGTGAACAAAACAGACCGAGGCCGTGCGGGACGCACTGGCCGGGATCAATGATCAGGGAGCCGAGGTACTGGGGATCAGCCCTGACCCCGTGGTGGCGCAGAAGAAGTTCAGCGACAAGCTGAAATTGAATTTTTCCCTGCTTTCGGACGCCGACCACTCGGTTGCCGAGGCTTACGGGGCCTGGGGTGAAAAGACCCTTTACGGGAAGAAGTCTATGGGGATCACGCGATCTTCCTTTCTGATAGGGGTACAAGGGGAGATCCTCGCCGCATGGTACAAGGTGAGCCCGGACGCCACCGTGCCGAAGGCGATGGAGGTGTTGGAGGCAGGCTGACAGGCCATGTTGAGAATAACATTGTATCAATTGGAAAGGGACGACATTCGCGTTGATATCCAGGCGTACTTCAGCGGGGAAGACCTCATTGTCGAAGGTTATGATATTGGTAAAACCGTGGAGAAGTACTGGGGGGACAGCGATTATGAATACTCGACGACAATAGGGAAAGAGGAGGTCGAAAAAATATTCCCTTTACTGGATATTGCCGGAGGCGACAGGGAGGGTTTGCTTAAGGCCATTGCCGGCAGATTCAACACCAATTCATGCTACAGCGAGTTCAGGGATTTCCTCGAAAAAAACGGGGTGCACTGCGAGAGTTTCTCCTGGGTCTGAGAGGGGCGGGCTTCATTCATCTGAACCGCGCCGGGGATTCGGCCTTTGGTACGTCCTGTCCCCGTATCCATATTGCCGGGTTATATGGCGTGTGCTACAATGTACCTAGACAGGCTAAGTTTAAGCGGGTGCAATGATGAATATCGATATCCGCCAGGTGGTGCTGACAATCGGCAGTGCGGTCGATCTCGTCGGGGTAGACGATGTTCTCCACGGGAGACGCGTCGCAGTCATGGCGGTTGAATGCGCGAAGCATCTCGGTTGGGATGAAGAGAAACAGAGTCTGCTCTTCGACGCCGGGATACTGCACGATTGCGGCGTCTCATCGACCCGTGTGCACCGGAGTCTTGTGACCGAACTCGACTGGGAAGGTTCCCAGGAGCACTGCGACAAAGGCTACGGGATGCTCAAAGACTTTCCGCCCCTTGCCCATATTGCACCCATCGTCCGGTATCATCATACGCACTGGGAAGACCTCACGGCCCCGGAACTCACGCCGATGACGGCCCGCTTTGCCAACCTTATTTATCTCGCCGACCGTGTCGATGTAAGCGCGGCTCCTCATTACGGTGACAGCTCTCTTCTCCTCCATGTGGGAGAGATACGGAACCTCATTGACCGGCACCGGGGAGCGTTTTTTGCACCCGACCTGGTTGATGCCTTTCTCGACGCCTCCCGTTCAGAAGCGTTCTGGCTTGTCCTCGATGCGGATTTTATCCCCCAGTACGTGGCGGACATGGGGTGCATCTCGCGGAAGCTCACGATGAACCTGGATGAGCTGAAGAGATTCGCACTTATCATAGCACAGATCGTTGATGCGAAATCGCACTTCACTACGGCCCATTCCCTGGGGGTCGCCCGGCTTTCCCGGGTGCTTGCGGGCATGGCCGGCATCACGGGGGAGAACCTCGACCTCATCGAAGTTGCCGCACTTTTCCATGACATCGGCAAACTCCAGATCCCCGATGAGGTGCTCGAAAGCCCGGCGAAACTGACTGCGGCAGAACGGGCGCTCATGAAAAGGCACAGTTTTGCCACGTACCAGATCCTCCGGAGAATAGGCGGTTTCGAGGAGTTGGCGCGATCGGCGTCGGAGCATCACGAGTCGCCTCGAGGGGATGGATATCCCTTCCACCTGCTCGGAAGGGAAATAGCGCTCGAATCCCGCATCATCAAAGTTGCAGACATCTTCCAGGCCCTGGCCCAGGACCGTCCGTATCGAGGGCCTGTTCCGGCTCACGAGATCCTCGTATTCCTGCGTTCCATGGAAACGGAGAACGAGGTCGATCCCACCCTGGTCGGTCTCGTCGCCGCCCATCTAGGTGAGTGCTACGAGGCGGCGGTCGGCAGTGGTTCAGATTAACGCGTGTAGTCCCGGGGTCAGGCAGGTTCCTTGAAAAATGCTTGGAATTGAATGATAATAGAAGTATATTTAGGTTTGTACTGGTGCAACACGCGATATATGCGGTTGTCACGGCCCCATCGACGCACTATTGTGATTGTTTTCAAACCAAGGGTGGAAGAATGACAAAATCTCAGGAAACGAAAAAAGACGAGAAAAAGAAATCTCAAAAAACGCTCAAAGAGAAACGGCTCGAGAAAAAGGCCAAGAAGGAGTCAAAGAAGTAATCGCTTACGCTTTTATAAAGAATATTCGCCAACAGACGGAAAACTTATACAAGATAGTACAACGGTTGCTTTCACGGCGAGGATTGCAAAAGCAGTAGCCTATTCCGTGCAAATAATTAACACCCGCCGATTCTCATGCCCCTTTCCGAAACTCCCAAGGCGGGGACGGATTGCCCTGCTACCACAAACCAAACCTCACCGCCCCGGGCTTATTTCGAGAAAATGATCAACAATAAAAGTGGAGAAGAAACGTCGGGGACGTTCTCGTAACTCCCCCCGCCATGTCTCGAGACTATTTCGGTGGCATATACTTAAATGAATAATTGAGTCTCACCCGGTACGCTACCACCTTCCCGTCTTCTACCGTTACATCCTGTTTAACTACTTCGCCGATACGAACATCCTTGACGCTCTTTGCAGCAGTCTCTATTGCCTGTCTCGCTGCATCTTCCCATGATTTTTCGCTGGTACCGACAATCTCATTAATAACGTAAACGCTGCCCGCCATAATACCCTCCTTTTCCCCTCTTTATTTCGAAAGCCTTATGTATTCTTCATAGCACAGATACCAGCCATGTCAAGACAGCCTGAGCAGATATTTATACCCATCATTCATTTTGTGGAGGTAGGGACGTTCCCAAAAAAACAAGAAACTTTAAATTTCAGAGATCTCCGTCTAATCTCCCAACGAATCGGCGATTAACGGTGAAAAGAGGAAGGGGCATTAGAAAACAACTTGTTTTCTTGGGAACGTCCCCCCCCCTCGCGCAGTTCGCGGTCGACTTTGCCTTGACATACAAAGCCTAAAGTTCTTATATTCCCCTTGTAATATCTGATCAAAATATTACTAAGACAATTTAAAGGACGGAGGCGCAAAAAATGGCAGAAGAAAAAGGGTTGAATAAAATGGTAACATTGAAAGCGGACTTGGCGGCATTCCTGGGTGCCGGCTCACTTTCTCGTACTGAGATAACCAAAAAATTGTGGGATTACATCAAGGCAAACAAACTACAAACCAAATCAATAAATGGTAAACCGGAAAATGCTGGCAAATATATTGTGGCTGATGCGAAATTGATTAAAATATTTAACAATACCAAAACTACCAGCAAGACTGGCAAATTGACTGATTTTACAAAGTTAAAAGAAGGTCAGACTATCGATATGATGCAGTTGGCATCTGTTGTTAGTGCCAATATCGAATAGACTGGACATATATAATTATTTTTCAAAATAGGTTGGCGCAACAACCCGCCTATTTGTTTGCCCTTTCATGTGAACATTCCTCATCCTATCGGGATAATGGTTGCTGTCCCTACATTCGAGTAACGGTTCGGGACGCAGGTTAATATGACGATCTGGCATTCTTTTGCGGCTTTGGCGAAAACTGCTCCCATGAGGGGCAATCTGTCGCCATCCGTGTAGCCCAAGGCATCGTCCAACACTATCGGCGTCCCGTCGCCATCGTTGGCAACTATCATTGAGCAGGCAAGCCGGAATATGAGGGAAAGCTGCTCTTTTGCCCCGGCGCTCAGGTACTCGAATGGAATAGTGACGTTATCCATGGTCCTGCTGACAATTTGCAGATCATCGCTGATATCAACCTGGCATGAAGTGTCGAATACAAGATGGCAAAGCGTTTCTACTTTATCTTTTATCGGCCTTATATAGGCCTTGCGGGCCATGTCGCGCTCTTCGCGCATGATGTCCAACAATAATTTCGCCGCTCCCGCGCGCCGGAATAATGATTTATTTTCCAGTTCGCGGTGGTTGAGATTCGCCATGGCCATGTTCAGTTTCTCGTGCAGGCCCTCTTCACCATGAATTTTTAGTCTCGTCTGGACTTCTGTAAATTCTGTACTTGCCGTACTGCGTCGTACTTGAGTCGTTTTCAATGATTCCCTTGCAGTATCGGCCAACTCCTTGACCCGCTCGGGATTTTTTGCGCCTAATGATGCCGCTGCTGCGTTAACATTGGATGTTTCGTCCGCGACTGCCCGGCTTGCTCCGGCCAGATTTGCCTCAAGCGTATCGTCGGGAGAATTGGCCCTTGCCTTATCCAGCGCTTCCCGGGCATTCTCAAGCGTCTTGGCGTTCAATACGTGCTCGACTTTTATTTCCCTATTTCTTGCGTTCAGGTCATCCCGGACTCCTCTGGCCTGTTCGTGGAGAACTTTTTTATTTTCCCATTCGCTGTTAATGGTTTTGAAGCTCTCCTCTGAATTCGACCATTCCCTCTTTGCCGCTTCAAGGCCGGGACATATGGGCGGCTCCGATATGCGGCTCGCCAGATATTCGGGCACGATCTGCTGAAGGCCGAGCAATGTGCGGTCAAGCTCATCGTATGTTAAGTCCCTCAGATTTTCTTTTTCCGTCTGCGCCTTGCTTGCGATCTTTCTCGAGGCTTCCTGCCGTTCTTCAAATGCCGACTGCGCATCATCCGCGTTATTCACCCCGGCAGCCTTGCATAACTTTTCCAGGGCAAGGGTCGCCTCCTCCAGCTTTTTTGACAATCCTTCTATGCTGGACCCCGCTTTTACTTCTATGGACATTACATCCGGGATGATGATCGTAGACCTGTCCGCGACCGATAAAGTTTTGATCTCATCTTTTCCAAGCGCGGTCTCCGAACCATCGACGGATAAGCGGCATTCGCCAAGGCCCTTAAGGACAACGCTCGGGGCACCCGTCTGAAGCCGGGCCTGCGCAGCTATAAGTTCTTTCTCTGCATCCTGGATCTTTTTCAGGGTGGTATCTTTGACCTTGTTCTGCTTTAAGGTCTCCTCGGCTTTCGCAGCGTCATTCCGCGCATTGTCGATC
>CAIQJW010000227.1 GCA_903872255.1 uncultured delta proteobacterium
ATCCCCCACCCGCCGTCATCCCGGTTTACCGGGATCCAGTGTCTTTGTAGTTTACTTTCATTAATAATATTAATAACTTATGATATACCTATGTCAGACAATACCTTCTTTTAATCAGTCATAACAGTGTTGAAAGACACTGGACCCCGGTAAACCGGGGTGACGGCGGGGTTAGTAATTCCCGGCGGGTGGAGGATTGCAACACGGCCTCCCAACGGCAGTGTAGGCGCGGCGAACTCGGGCAGATGCCCGGGCCGCGGTGACGGCCCCTTTGCTTCGGTGCCTGCGGGCTTTCCTGACCCCCTTGTTTTTGGTATGGAACTTGGCATGTACGGTATGGTAGGTATAATAATGCCGTAAGGCATAACGCCAGTTGTTTTTTTTATGTTTATTTCGATGAGCTTAATCCCTGGCTTCAAGGGCGGTTAAGGAAGAAGGAAGAAAAAATATAAAGGAGTACCGATATGCCGCAGGTCTATAAAGGTGTTCAGTTTATCCCCGGCCAGGATGAGTTCATTCCCGATTCCCATGTGTATGTCATCGGCAACCCCGAGTCCGGCGACCTTTCTATTGTTGACGCGGGGCTTACCGGGAAAGGGAGCTACAAAGCAAATTCCGTTAAACAGCTCGGGATCCGGCCGGAAGATATCAAGAGGATAATCATGACCCATACCCATCTCGATCATATCGGGTGCCTCGCCGAACTTCAAAAGGATTTTCCCGGTGCCGAACTATGGGTACACAGGCTTGAGGCGGACCTTTTGGAGGAGGGGGATGACAGGGCTGTCTACGGTATGGAAATGTTCAAGGACATGTGCCAGACGCAGTTCGGTCTTGATGGCAATGCATTTAAATTTAAAGTGGACCGAAAACTTGAAGGCGGGGAGATACTGGAGATCGGAGATATGATCTGGGATGTCGTTTATATCCCCGGTCATTCAATGGGCGGGATTGCCCTGTATGAACCGGTTGCAAAGATCCTTATTCCCGGGGATGTCGTCTATGCGGATTATGCCATCGGCCGCTTCGATCTTTTTGGCGCGAACGCAGCCCAGCTGAAGGATTCACTCGTTAAGCTCGCCGGACTTGACGTAGATATCCTTCTTCCCGGGCACAACCAGATCATGAAAGGCGTACCTCAAGATTATATAAGGAAAACGACGAAGATGTGGGAACCCTATTTGATGTAAAGGTACTCTATGCGCTATGTTCGAAGTCTTTTCCTGTTCCTCATTATTTTCTCAGCCATCGCATGTGACGTACGTGCAGAGACCGGTTTAAAAACGATCTCGTTCATTCCCCAATGGGGCCCGCAGGCGCAGTTTTCGGGTTATTATGTCGCGTATGACAAGGGGATCTATAAAAAGCATGGCCTCGATGTCAGGATCACCCAGGGCGGGGCTTACAGGCCATCCTCGGAGATCCTTGAGAAAGGTGAGGCCGACATTGCGAGCATATGGCTGTCAACTGCCATCCAGAAGCGTTCGCGAAAAGTTAAGCTCGTCAATATTGGGCAGATCGTCCAACGGTCTTCCCTGATGCTTATTGCCAAAAAGTCACGAGGCATCAAAACACCGGAGGATCTCAACGGCAAAAAGATAGGTTTGTGGGGAGCTGATTTTCGCATTCAGCCGGAGGCGTTTTTCAAAAGACATAACTTAAAGGTCACCGTGATCCCGCAATCCTATTCGGTAAATCTTTTTCTTCGTGACGGGGTCGATGCCGCATCAGGTATGTGGTACAACGAATATCACACCATTCTCAATTCGGGGATCAATGCCGACGAACTTACCTCGTTCTTTTACAGTGATTATGGGCTGAATTTTCCCGAAGATGGTCTTTACGTTATGGAAGATGGGCTAAAAAGAGATCCGGAAGCCATGTGCGCTTTTGCGAAAGCATCCATGGAAGGCTGGAAGTACGCATTTGATCATCCCGAGGAGGCCCTCGATATCATTCTGAGATATATGGTTACTGCAAATGTGCCGGCAAACAGGATTCATCAGAAATGGATGCTTGAAAGAATGAAAGATATAATCTATCCTTCGGGCGAGGATAGCCGGGTGCCGGGGACATTGCGAAAAGAAGACTATGACAGGGTCAGCAAAGAATTAAAAGAACAGGGCCTCATCAGGGATATACCGGATATAAATACCTTTGTCTTTCGGTGCGCGGGAAATGTTCAATAATAGGGGTATAGCGTTTAAGCTTGTAATCTTTTTTACCTTGAGCAGTGCGGCCATATTTGCGGTTATCTTCAGCTACAATTATCTCGTATCCCGACGAATGATCCAGAAAGGCATTGAGGAAAATTCCGCAAACCTGATAACAACGACCACAAGCAGGATCGAAGTGCTTCTGACATCTACGCAAAAAGTTCCCCAGAATACTGCATATCTTCTTGAAAATATGAATTATGACGAATCCGAGCTTTTCAAGGTCCTGTATGCAATTGTCGAAAAAAACCCTGAGATCTACGGTGCGGCGGTTGCCTTCGAACCATATGCTTTTGATAAGAACAAGAAATATTACGCCCCGTATTTTTATAAGGTAAACGGGGGGATAAGTTTTAAATACCTCGATAAATTCTACGATTATTTCACGTGGGACTGGTATCAGATCCCCCGGGAACTGGAAACTCCTCAATGGACTGAGCCTTATTTCGGCGAGGGCGGCGGCATCATGATGTCGTCCTATGCGGTGCCGTTCTACAAAAATGTCGACGGGCAGCGAAAATTTGCCGGCATTGTTATCGTCGATATTTCGCTCGAGTATTTAAGGGATATCGTGTCATCAATTAAGATCCTTAAATCGGGTTACGGGTTCCTTATATCCAGGAACGGGACATTCGTTACCCATCCGATCAAAGAATATATCATGAATGAAACCATCTTCTCGGTTGCCGAACAGAGGAACGATGCGTCGCTGAGGGAAAACGGCCGGAGAATGATCAATGGACAGTCGGGGTTTTCCGCTCAGGCCGTGAAAAGTGCAGTTACGGGGAAATCGTGCATTATGACGTACGTCCCGATCAAATCCAACGGCTGGTCGCTCGGTGTTCTGTTCCCCCACGACGAGCTTATGTCGGACATAACGAACCTCAATCACGTGGTCCTTGTCCTCGGCGTTACCGGTCTTATGCTCCTCGCCCTGGCCGTTGTCTTTATTGCGCGCTCCATTACCAAACCGCTTACTATAATGGCTGATATAGCGGGACGGATAGGAACGGGCGATCTCGAGGCGCTTGTCCCCCGGGTTCGCACGCACGACGAGGTCGGACGGCTTGCCCTTGCTCTCGATTGCATGAAAAGATCGCTTAAGGATTATATCCAGGAAATAACGGATACCACAGCATCACGTCAGCGCATGGAAAGTGAATTAAAGATAGCGCGAAATATCCAAATGGGGATCCTTCCCAAGATATTCCCTCCTTTCCCGGATCGAACTGATTTCGATATCTATGCTCAAACCGTTCCGGCACGCGAGGTCGGCGGGGATTTTTATGATTTTTTCCTCATTGATCGAAGCCATCTATGTTTTGTTATCGGTGACGCATCCGGCAAAGGGATCCCCGCCGCCATTTTCATGGCATTTACGAAAACCCTGATCAAGGCCAAGGCTGCCGTAGACCTCGATACGGGCGTGCTCATGGAGGGCGTGAATGATGAGTTAAGCAGGGGCAATCCCGCCGATATGTTTATAACGGTCTTTTGTGCCATCCTGAATACCGAAACAGGTGAACTGCGGTATACCAACGGAGGACATAACCCGCCTGTCGTTATGAGACGGACGGGAGAGGTGAGCTATCTCGACTGTTCCGGCGACCTCGTCGTGGGTATTATGGAGGGTTCGCCCTATTCATCGCGGCGCCTTGCCCTGAATCCCGGCGATAGGCTGTTCCTGTACACTGATGGCGTAACGGAAGCGATGAACGCTTCGGATGAAATATTCTCAAATGATCGTTTGCTGCGGGTCCTTTCCCTTTGCGCAGAAAGATCGGTTTCTCAGATCGTTTCGTGCGTCGGTGATGCCGTCAATGAATTTTGCCAGGAAACCCCGCAATATGACGATATAACCATGCTTGCCCTGCAATATAGCGGCGGCGATTAAACATATTTTTACAAATTTATCCCGATATACTATTTTTGTGAGTTTTGTCATATCTATTCCTTGGCTTTTATTAATACAATGTCAAAAATTCTTGCAATTTGTTCGCAAGGAGTTAAAATAATAAATCTTATCAAAAGAGGGAGTTTTAATGCGCGTTTATTTCTGGGGTACCCGGGGATCATTGCCCGCATCCATAACGGCCGAGACCGTTCGGAAAAAGGTAGTCCGGGCGCTTGAGGCGGCGAAGACCCGTACCTTCGAAGATCAAGATGAGATCGAGCGCTTCGTAGATACCGAACTTCCTTTTACTGTAAGCAAGACGTATGGCAGTAATACCGCATGCATCGAGATCAAGAACGGCGACGAATATATGATCTGCGATGCCGGCACGGGTTTGCGCGACCTGGGAAATCACCATATGAAATTGATAGAGCAGGGACTCCAACGAAGAAGCGGGTCCATATTCCATATTTTCATCTCACATTTTCATTGGGACCATATCCAGGGATTCCCGTTTTTCACACCGGCCTATATACCGGGAAATCAGGTGAAAATATATGGATATCATAAGAAATTAAAGGATTATTTTACAGAGCAGCAGAGGGAGCCTTATTTCCCCGTTCCCCTTGCAGCCATGAATGCCGACATTCAGTTCATTATGCTCGACCCGGACAAGACCACCACAATATGCGGTTTCGACATATCGGGAATTAAACAGAAGCATCCCGGCGCTTCTTACGGGTTCCGGTTTGAAAAAGACGGCAAGAGCGTTGTTTATTCCTCGGATGTAGAGCACAAGACCAGCTTTGACAGTCCGGCGCGTGATGAAAATTATCCGTTTCTTAAGTTCTTCAACGAGGCCGATCTGCTTATCTTCGATGCCCAGTATGACTGGAAAGAAGCGGTGCTTTTAAGAGAGGACTGGGGGCATTCCAGTTATGTTGCGGCCGTTGAGCTTTCCGTCAAGGCAAGAGTCAGGCGCCTGTGCCTTTTTCATAACGAGCCGACGTATACCGATGACAAGCTTGACGCCTTGCTCGAAGATACAAGGAATTACCTGAACATCTACAACAACCGCAAACCGCACCCGCTCATCATTGACCTGGCATACGACGGCCAGGAAATAGAAATATAATTCCAAGCCCAGATCGAAACGCTCTCTTCGTTGCCTGCGGCGGAACAAATCCTCGACGTTGCCACCCGCTGGAGCAAGCTTTGAAAGCGGGTACCCGGCTTTTACTGTACGCCTCCGGTTTGTTTCGCCTTGTCGCCCGGGTACCCGCTTGCGGGTGATCGTTTCGATCTGGGCTTGGAATAATTTGTATTTCGTGTTACTTCTTCATTGTGATTGTGAGGATGTTTTTGTCGGCTTTGCGTGCGTAGGATACCCCGTCGGTCATTTCCTTGATAAAAAATATCCCGAGGCCTCCGATGGGGCGGTTATCAATGTCTGCTGCGGTGTCCGGAGTATTCCTGGCGAGAGGATCGAATTCCGGCCCATTGTCAACTATATCGATCGTGAATTCGTTTTCATCGTTGAGCCGGCACTCTACAGCTATGACACTGTCGGGTGCTTCGGAGGAATATTTGACTATATTGACGATCGCCTCTTCCAGCGCCAACTCCATGGCGCCAACCTTGTGTTCGCCTATGCCCGACTCACCGGCGCATTCGATAACTCTTTCCATAAATAAGGGTAGAGACCCGAGTTCGGCGGGAAGTTCGATACGGCAAAGCTGGCGGTTTTTTTCAGTCATCTCTAAAAGGTTGCGATCGCTTCTGCTTCTGATGGAAATATCTTAAAGATCGATTTGAATCCCGATATCTGAAAAACCTCATCGACCGGTCCCTGAAGGCCGGTAAATAGTATCTCACCTGAAAGTGCTTTAAGCTTTTTTGCTGACGAGAGTATGCTCCTCAGGCCGGCGCTGCTGATATAGCCGAGTCCCGACAGATTGATAAGCAGAATCTTTTCGCCCGCCGTTATCAGCGCGTCAAGATTGCCCTCAAATTCAGGCGCGGTAATAGCGTCGATCCTGCCTGAAACTGAAACTATCGTTATATCTTTTTCCTTCCTGGTAGCTATTTCCATGGATCCCTCATAGTTTTTACTGAATTCTATACAATGGGCCGGGAAAAAACAACTAAAATACAGGTGATGAGCGATGCGGGTAGGGGGAAATGAGGGTAGGCACATGTGGGGCGACAGACGGGATTTGAACCCGCAACCCTCGGAACCACAATCCGATGCTCCGCCATTGAGCTACTGCCGCCGTTTAGAGAATAATTAGTTAGCATAATTCCACGATCAAGTCAATGAAAGGGGGCAGCTGCGTTATTCAAACGCTGATTCGTCGTCTTTGATCTGAGTGAGACAGAGACTTGTCCTGTGATAAAGTTCGGTAAAGTAAAAAGTGGACAGGAGGAGGGAGTAATATGTAAGTATCGATGAAATGAGAAACCCGATCAAATAGGGGATGCGCATAAAAAGAAGCGAGAGATAAATGGCTGCTATTGTTGCGGCATAGCCGATGATGTATTCGACAAGAACTTCCTTGATCCCGCGCAAGATCAGATCGAATTCCAGGGATTCCCTGAAATCAAGGCGTTCGGCAAAGACCGCAAAAGCGAAAGGCAGAAAAAATGAGCATATCGGCAGAATCACGAACGTGGCGGCCTTGATCATGAGATGGCCGAAGAAAGCTGTAAAGCTGTTCAGCGTGGTCAGAAAAAAGCCGGCCGAGAACATAAAGAACGGTATGGCATTGTAAAGGATAAAGACAAAAAGAAGCTTGATCCCCTCTATCCATGTTTCGTATTTATCCTGCCATGTAGCGAGGCCCATGCCTCCCACCGTGATAAGACGGGAGGTACGGGAGAGAAAGCCTATGGAAAAAAAATTAAGGACCGGGATGAAAAAGACGAGGCCCCCGAAGATCCAACGGTTGATATATCGTGAATTTACGGTAAAACGTATAAACGGAATAATGTCCATTAATTATTTCCCTTTGGACAAGAAATCGAGAAGGCCTTCAGAGGTGTATCCCGTCATTCCGCCGTCCATAACGATCGTTTCCCCATTGATGTACGCTGCATCGTCAGACGCGAGGAACAGTATGGTCGCCACGAGTTCGCCGACCGTGGCCATCCTGCCTATTGGGGTCCTGCCGGACAGGTAATTGACAAACACCTCTTTTTTGATAAGCGCTTCATTCATGCCGCCCTTTATAAAACCGGGCGCTACCGCACAGAGCGTCACGCCGGACTTTGACCATTCGTATGCAAGCTGACGGGTCATTACCATAAGGCCCGATTTGCTGATAGCATAAGGAAGGAATCCCTTTTCTCCGAAAAGCGCCACCTGGGACGCGATGCTGACTATCCGGCCCGAACCCTGCTGTATCATTCTTTTGCCGAAGATCTGGGTCGTATAGAATGTTCCCTTTAAATTTATGTCGATGACCTTATTGAAATCTTCCTTCTTCATCTTTACGGACGGTACAAGGGGGTTGACGATACCGGCGTTGTTGATGAGGATATCGACCTTGCCCAATGTTTCATAAACCCTTGATGCCGTAGCTTCCATCGTATCATAATCGGAAATGTCGCCTTCGAACGCGAGGGCCTGCCGGCCCTTGAATTCTTCCGTGAATTTCTCTGCGGCTTCCTTGTTCCGGCCGTTAACGGCAACCGATGCCCCTTCGGCGAGAAAAGCCTGTGCCATGGCCTTGCCGAGGCCTTTTGTGCCGCCTGTGATAAAAACAACTTTATTCTGAAATCTCATAACATCCCTCCGTACAGGTTTCTTATTCGTTTATCAAAAAGCTGTATCAGGCCTTGGTTGTCTTTTATTGCGATACCGAAGACTTCTTTCCATATATCAGCCCTTTCCATGCACAGGTATATGAAAAGCCGCTGGTCGATGTCTTTCAACTGCTTGAAAAGCATCTTGTAGATCCTGATCCGTTCGGGTTTGATGTAGCGGTATTTGCCGTCTTCGCCCCTTATGAATTCTCCGGTTAAAAGGCGTTTGCGCTTATTTTCGATAAGCTGACCGTGCAATGCGGCAGGGAATCTCAGGAGCCCGAGGCTGATCCAGATGATCTTTTCGGGGTCAAGTATTCTCCGTATGTCTTCGATCAGATAGTAATAATCCTTTTCGAATCCATCATAAATGACGACAGGATCAAAATGAAGGCCGACGAAGCAACCTTTCTCCTGGGCCAGCCGCGCCGCCTTGAGGCGTTTACGTATCGGGCTTGTCCTTTTTTCCTCGGAATCGATAAATCTCTGGGGCGATACGGAAAACGATATTACCGTGTAGGGATTGAGGTGGGGTATGAGATGGCGGAAATCGGCCCACTTTGATTTCAGTTCGAGGATCGCCTTCTTCTTTTTTCCAAAATAGTCGACGAGAAAGGCATTGAGCTTGAGCCGTCTGTCGAGGGCAAGGCTGTCAGAGAGTTCCCCTGTCCCGAAACGCAGAATATGCCCTGAGGAGTCATCGATGCGTCTGTCCAGTTCGCCGGTTATTGCAGCCGGATCACATGAAACCTTTATTGCATCATTTTTGAGGTATGCCTTGAGTATGCAGTATGAACAGGAAAGAACACAGCCTTCGATGAGATCTATTGTCTGGTATCCGCAGCAGATATGATGCTTCGTGCCGGGGCATTGTCGGATTATGTCTGTACTGTCCTCAACGAATTCTACCTTTTGTAAGCTCAACAATGCTCCTAAAGTAACCTGCGTCGGCTAATCCCGAAAGTTTAGCGAGAGCAGTGCGTACATCGTCATCATCTTTTA
>CAIQJW010000228.1 GCA_903872255.1 uncultured delta proteobacterium
CTGTCAAGATTATCCCGGGGCACTGTTTTTTCAATGCTTCGACCTTCCCGAGATAGCCATCCGAGGTATATCCCCTGTTCATCAGGGCGAGGATCCGGTCCGAACCCGACTGAAAGGGCAGATGGATGGACTCGCACAGGGTCTTCAAGTTGCCGAAACACTCGATAAGCTCCTGAGATATATCCTTGGGATGCGACGTAACGAAACGAAGGCGCGAAACACCCGGTATCTCATCGATCTTCCTGAGAAGCTGCGGGAAGGAGAGGTCGTTGCTGCCATTATTGTACGAATTTACGTTCTGCCCGAGAAGGGTGATATCGACCATGCCGCGGTCTGCCATTTCGCGCACCTCGGCGAGGATGTCCGCGCCCGGCCTCGATTCCTCCCGTCCCCTCACGTACGGCACCACGCAGTAGCTGCAAAAATTGTTGCAGCCCTTCATGATGGTCAGGAAACCCTTGATCCCCTGCCGTGTATTGTGCGGCCTGATAAAGAGCGAGGGAGAGCAGGTACTATCGCCGAAACCCTCGGTCCGGCGGTCCTCTTTCGCACTGTCCACTACCTCGGCAATCTTATGGATATTCGACGGCCCGAGTGAAAAATCTATGAACGGCAGGCGGTCAAAGATATTCTCTTTCTCCTGCTCGGCGATACATCCCGTCACTCCCAGGATGAGTCCCGTTTTTTTCTGGACAAGCCGAAGTCTTCCCATACGACTATAGAATTTCTGCTCAGCCTTTTCCCGGATGCAGCAGGTATTTACGATAACGATATCCGCATCTTCGACGCCGGCAGCCGCAGAATGCCCATGGTCAATAAGGACAGAGCCCATTTTCTCCATGTCGTAGTCATTCATCTGGCAGCCGAAATTTTCAATCAAAAAGCGCATAACAGATCCGGGTTATAGGTTATAGGCCATGGGTAATAGGAAAAGCTTCCGATATCAGCCTTGACAATGAACAAAGTTGTCTTCATGGCAGCTTCCTCTTGAAATGATCTTTATAGATCTTCATCGAACGTACGTTCGTTATATCAAGACAAAGGGGTGTAATGGATACGAAGCCTTTTTCGACGGCATAGAAATCGGTACCGCGCCTGTGTTCATAATTATCGCCATTGCCGCCTATCCAGTAATATTTTCCGCCTCGCGGGTCAATTCTTTCGTGAATGATATCATTATATATTCTCTTACCGAGTTGTGTCACGGAGAAACCCTTGAGTGAATCACGCGGAAGGTTGGGAATATTGACGTTGGCAAAGGTGCCTTCGGGAAGGGTCCCGTCATTTAGTGCATGGATCACCATCTCGGCGACGCAAGAGGCGTCGTCGAAAAGAAAGCCCTCACGGGCACATATTGACACCGCCATCGAGGGGATGTTGAGAAAGGCCCCTTCCTTGGCGGCCGCCACGGTCCCGGAATAATTCACATCCTGGCCCATGTTGGGCCCCGTGTTGATGCCGGAAACGATAAAATCCGGTTTTCCCGGCAGGACGGTGTTTACGCCGAGGAGAACACAATCGGCGGGGGTGCCGTTCGTGGCGTACACACGGTCCGAGATCTCCCGGATCCTAAGCGGCTTATGCAGCGTGACCGCATGGCCGACGCATGTGCGTTCACGCTCGGGTGCGATCAGATACACATCATTGCTTTTTGCAAGGTGCTTTCCGAGGATCCGGATGCCTTTTGAGTGAATACCGTCATCGTTGGTAAGAAGGATAAGCAAGAATTACCCGGTCTTGGAAATAAAATATCGGGGCGACGGGATTCGAACCTGCGGCCTCCTGCACCCCAAGCAGGTGCGCTAAACCATGCTGCGCTACGCCCCGATGGATATCAATATAACGGATAGCCCTTTAAAAGTCTACAGTTTTAGCCTTAAAGTGGTGTATCTGGCTTGTTTCTATTGACTTTTCCGGTGTCCTTATCATAATATATGTAGTTTTTTCAGAACCTAAGTTTAAGGAGTTATTACATGTACGCGATCATCGAGAACGGCGGCAAGCAGTACAAGATGGAAGAGGGGAAGAAGGTTAGACTCGAAAAATTCGACGGCGTCGAAGGCGACGAAGTGAAGCTCGAGAATGTTCTTGCCGTCAATACCGGAGAGGCGACACTTATCGGAAGCCCTTATGTCTCAGGTGCATATATCAATGGTAAGGTTGTTGCCCAGGGAAGAAACAAAAAGATCACAGTCTTCAAATACAAGAGACGGAAAGACTACAAGGTGAAAAAAGGTCACCGGCAGCCTTTTACGGAACTGCTTGTAGAGAAGATTATCGTGGAGGCATAAAATGGCGCATAAAAAGGCAGGCGGAAGTTCACGGAACGGCAGGGACTCGCAGGGCCAGAGGCTTGGCGTGAAGATATACGGCGGACAGTCCATCAGAGCCGGAAGCATCATAGTGAGGCAGCACGGAACGAAGATACATCCCGGGCAGAATGTCGGCCTCGGCAAAGACTACACCCTCTTTGCCTTGATTGACGGAATCGTGAAATTCGACGTGACAGGTGACAGAAGAAGGGCGCATGTTCTCCCTGTTTAATGAAATTTATTGATGAAGCAACAATACACGTTGAAGCTGGACGAGGTGGGAGTGGCTGTGTAAGTTTCCGACGAGAAAGGTTCGTTCCGCGAGGTGGACCCGACGGCGGTGATGGCGGAAAGGGAGGAGACGTTATCATAGCAGGGGATAAGAACCTCGCAAGCCTCCATGATTTCAGATACAAGCGCAATTATAAAGCCGAAAATGGAAAAGCCGGGGCGGGCAGGGACAAGACCGGCAGGGAAGGCAATGACATTATAATAAACGTGCCCCTCGGCACGGTCGTTACCGACCGCGACGCAGCAATCGTCTTATTTCAGGCTCTCAGAGATGGCGAGACCCATGTTGCGGCCAGAGGCGGCCGGGGCGGCCGGGGAAACGCCCGGTTCGTTACGCCGACACATAAGGCGCCCCTTGAGTTCGATCCCGGGGAGGGGGGCGAGAAGCGCTACATCTATCTTGATCTCAAACTTCTCGCGGATATCGGTCTCGTCGGCCACCCGAACGCAGGGAAATCGACCTTGATCTCCCGCCTCACGCAGGCTAGACCAAAGGTTGGTGATTATCCTTTTACGACCCTGAACCCCAACCTGGGGGTATTGGACGATGACGAGAAGAAATTTGTTATCGCCGATATTCCCGGCATTATTGAGGGCGCATCCAAGGGAAAGGGGCTTGGCCTCGCATTCTTGAAGCATATCGAGAGAACAGGTGCACTTCTCATTGTCCTCGACCTTTCTTCGAATGATATAAAGGGGGATTACGCGACGCTCCTCGATGAACTTCGGACCTACAAAGATTCCATGCTCGCGAAACCCAGGCTTGTTGTCATTAACAAGGCCGACCTTGTCCCGGCCGATGAGGCTGACCGATGGAGGGCATACCTTGAGGGATTGGGCGAGAAGGCTGTCGTTGTAAGCGCCCTTGCCCGTTTGGGCCTTGACGAATTGAGGACGGCCATTTCCGGGAGCATTCATTCCCTGAAACATGATCTTGCTGAAGGGGTCCTGGAAAATAACGATGACAGGGTTTCTTAAATGAATCGTATTGTTATTAAAATTGGAACGTCTGTGCTTCTCGATGATGAAAAGAAGATCAGTTCCGGCAAGATACGCGATATTGCGAGACAGGTGAAAAAGGCAAAGGAGGCCGGCATAGAGGTTATTATCGTGTCGAGCGGCGCCGTAGGGTGCGGGATGGAAACTATCGGGATTTCCCGTAAGCCGAAAGAGATCGCAAAGAAGCAGGCGCTTGCATCCATCGGACAGGTCCTTCTTATGAAGATGTACCGCGAGAACTTCGAAAAGAAGGACATGAAAGTGGGCCAGATACTTTTGACCCACGAGGATATCAAGAACAAGGTGCGATGCCTCAATCTCACAAATACCCTTGACACCCTTCTCAGGATGAACATTGTGCCCGTGATAAACGAAAACGACGCCCTTTCTTACACGGAAATAAAATTCGGCGATAACGACAACCTTTCCGCCTTGATCGCGCAGATAGCGTCCGCCGACCTGCTCCTTATCCTGTCCGATGTGGAGGGGTTGTACGACCGCGACCCCAACCGGTATCCGGATGCCAGGATGATACCCGTCGTCCGGAAGATCGATGAAGACATTGAAGGGAGCGCCGCACAGTCGGCCAGCGAAAAAAGCGTCGGCGGTATGATCAGCAAGCTTGAGGCAGCAAAAAAGGCAGGCATGTACGGGATACCGACCCGCGTTGTTCTCGGAGGCAAGAAGGATGTTATCCTCAATGTTATCGCGGGGAAACAGGTTGGGACACTCTTTCTGCCCGGCCGGAAGCTTGCGCGCCGCAAATGGTGGACGGCCTTCGCATTTAAAGCAAAAGGGACCGTATGGGTCGATGACGGGGCGGAGCGGGCGATCGTGAATAATGGCAAGAGCCTTCTGCCGTCGGGCGTGGTCCGGATAGACGGCCATTTTGCGAGCGGTGACTGCATCGAAATGAAGAACGCCTCGGGAACAATGGTGGCTAAGGGGTTAGCCAATTATTCATCATCCGAGATGGACAGGATAAAAGGCCTCAAAAGCCTCGATATCGAGAAAGAGCTTGGATACAAGTATACCGAGGAAGTGGTGCACAGGGATAACATGGTGGTTATATGAAGGCTGAAAAACTTGCCCGGAAGGCAAAAGCGGCATCCGACATCCTGGCGCACGCGTCTACCGATGAAAAGAACAGGGTGCTCGTAAGGCTCGCCGAAAAGCTCGGCGATAACCGGGAATACCTGTATGAAGAAAATGCAAAGGACATAAAGGCCGCCGGGGAGCAAGGCCTGTCGAAGAGCCTTATCGACCGGCTCAGGATAGATGATAAAATCGTACGGGAGATGCAGGGGAGTCTCATGGATGTTGCGTCCCTTCCCGATCCGGTCGGAGAGATCGTCAAGACCTGGAAGAGGCCCAACGACCTCCTCGTCGGAAAGATGAGGATACCTATCGGGGTTATCCTGATCATCTACGAATCACGGCCGAATGTTACCATAGAGGCGTTTTCGCTGTGTCTGAAAAGCGGCAACTGTGTCATTCTGAAAGGCGGGTCCGAGGCATACCATTCAAACAAAGCACTGTACACGCTGATCGTCGAAACGCTGAAAGGATCGAACATATCGCCCGATGCCGTTCAATTCGTCGAAACGGCCGACCGCGACTTCATATATTCGCTCCTCGAACGCGCCGAAGAGATAGACCTCGTTATCCCGCGAGGCGGCGAGGCGTTGATACGCAGCATTGTAGAGAGGTCCAGGATACCGGTCCTCAAGCATTACAAGGGCGTATGTCATATATATGTCGATGATGAATCCGATGAGACAATGGCTATAGACGTTTCGATAAATGCAAAGGTAGAGAAGCCCGCGACGTGCAATGCTCTGGAAACGCTCCTCGTTAACGAGAAGGTCGCCAGGTCTTTCCTGCCGAAGATCCATAAGGAATTGACGCGCCACGGTGTCGTCGTCAAAGGCTGCGAAAAGACCGCGGCAATACTTAAGGGCGTCAAAAAAGCGACGAATGCCGACTGGTGCATGGAATATCTCGATTTGACCCTCTCGATAAAGGTCGTGAAAGATATGGCCGAAGCCATCGATCATATCCGGAAATATGGTTCAAGCCATACCGAGGCGATCATTACGACCAATTATGACAGGGCATGGAAATTCCTGCGCGAGATAAATTCCTCGCTTGTGCTGGTCAACGCATCGACCCGGCTGAACGATGGTTTTCAGCTCGGCCTCGGGGCAGAGATGGGGATAAGCACGACGAGGCTCCACGCATTCGGCCCGATGGGGCTCGAAGAGCTTACCGTTACAAAGTTCATCGGTTTTGGAAACGGTCAGCTGCGGACTTAAATGGGTGATCGAATGGCTATAGGCGTTTTTGGTGGAACCTTCAACCCTGTGCATATGGGACATTTGCGTGTTGCAGAGGAGATACGGGAAGATTTCCGCCTTGAGACGATCTATTTTCTTCCATCCCATTTGCCTCCCCATAAGGACACGAACTCCGCGGCCGTGTCGGGAGACCGCCTGAAAATGCTTAAGGCGGCCATTAAGGGCAACCCGTTCTTCAAAGTATCCGACCTGGAGATAAAGAGGGGCGGCGTTTCATATACGATCGAGACGCTCAAGAAACTCGGCCGCCGCTTTAATGATATTTACTTTGTTATCGGTATTGATGCATTCAGGCTGATCGATACGTGGTATCATTATGAAGAGCTTTTTTATCATACGGGTTTTATCGTCATGACACGGCCGGCATCAGGACATTTAAATATCCCCGAGATGCTTCCGGAGAATGTCCTCACGCGCTTGACGGCACTTAAGGATAACATTTACCGGCACGAATCGGGTAAAATGATATATCTTCGCCCGGTCACCAAGATCGATATCTCATCGACGAAGATACGGGAACTGCACAAGGGGGATAGATCCATAAAATATCTGGTACCCCCCCTGGTGGAGAAAATAATAATTGAAAGGGGGTTGTACAGGTCCTGATATGAAACCGGAAGAAATGGCAGAATTATTCGGAAGATTGGCTGATGATAAGAAGGCGGGGGATATCGTCGTAATGAACCTCGAAGGCTTAACCGACATAGCCGATTATTTTGTGATCACGAGCGGAACGAGCGAACGCCATGTTAGGACCATTGCGGACGGGATACGCGAAGGCGTCAAAGAAAAAAAGATAAGACCTGCCGTGACAGAAGGTTATAATCAGGGCAGGTGGGTTATTCTTGATTTTCAGAGCGTTATCGTCCATATTTTTCTGGGGCCGCTCAGGGAATTATATGATCTTGAAAGCCTGTGGATAGAGGCAAAAAAATATAGAATAAAACAAGAAAACAAGGATATAGAGGTGGGCGATGAATAAAGAAACCGTAGATTTGTACCGGAAAATATTGCTGAAGATGCGCGAGAACATCCTTGATAAGGCCAAAAAACTTAAAGAAGATTCATATAATCTTGGCACGGACGGCATCCAGGATATGGCCGATGCGGCAAGCAATACATACAATGCCGATATCCTGATGAGCATAAGCGACAAGGATCTCACTATTTTGAAAGATATCGACAATTCGCTCGATAAGCTGAATAAAAGTACGTACGGCATCTGTGAAGAATGTGAAGAGAAAATCAGTGAGAAAAGACTTGAAGCAAATCCTGTGGCACGGTATTGTATAACCTGTAAGCGCCAAATGGAGGAGAAAGGGTTATAAAGAAATGCGGTATAAGATATTCTTTTTCGTTCTTGCGCTCTTCCTCGTCTTTTACTTCTATATTGCGCATTTAAATCCGGAAAATGTCAGATTCTATTATGGCGGGCAGCGTCCCGTCGAGCTGTCCCTGGCAGAGTTCATCATTGCGTCCTTCTGCCTCGGGGTCATCATATCGATCATTATCAGTTTTTTCTACGATGTAAAAACCGCCGTGGCCTCATGGATGGCGAAGCGCGCCGAGCGTAAAAGCGAAGAATACCTGGAGCTTCTCGAGAAAGCGAGGCATTATGACCTGAAGGGCGATCGCGAGAAGGCCATAGAACAACTCGACAGGCTTTCACGCAGGAACCCGGGACGCGAAGAAACGTATATCGCCCTGTCCGACATATATGTCTCGATGGAGGATTACGAGAAGGCACGGGAAACGCTCGACCTCGCCGAGGCAAGCCTGGGCAAGGCGGAGAACATTCTGTTCAAGAAAGTGCGATTGAACATGAAGGCAAAGGATTACGCGAAGACCGAGGCACCCTTAAAAGATATATTACGGTTAAACGAATCGAGCCTCGATGCCTTAAGGCTGCTCAGGGACCTGTACATATGGAAGAAAGATTGGGATGGGGCCTACGACATCGAAAAAAAGGTTAAGCGCTACGTTAAAACCGAGGAGGAATCAAGGCGCCTCATCGGGATCCGTTACCAAAAGGTCCTTACGCTTTTTAATGACCGGTTCAGCCTGAATGCCGAAACGGTCATAGATGAGCTTAAAGAGATCATCGGCGAAGACAAAGGATTTATACCCGCGTATATCCTGCTCGGCGAGGCGTACAAGAAGACAGGAAAGCTCAACGAGGCGGGAAGGATATACGGCAGGGGCTATACCAAGACCGGGCACATCGAGTTCCTGCTGAAGATGGAAGACCTCTATATCGACAGGGGCGATCCTGAAGTGATCCTCAAGATCTACCGGAGGGTCATCGATGTTTCCCCCGATGATCACCTCATATCTTTTCTGTATGCGCGGTTGTGCTTAAGGCTCGAAATGATCGATGAAGCGATCGATACGCTGAACTCCCTCTTGGCGGAAGGCGAGGATTTTAAGGGCCTTCATCGGGCGATGGCAGAGGCGTATGTCCACCGGGGCGAACTGGAGAATGCCGTCCAGGAATTCAAGGGAGCTTTCCCGATAGAGGAGCAGGTATATATACCGTTCGTTTGTACGAAATGCAACTCGCTCAAGGAAGAATGGAGTGATTACTGCGAAAGCTGCTACAGTTGGAATACGATCAACGTGAAAAAAGAGGATTTCCTCCGCGGCGATATGACCGAACTGCGTACCCTCTACGAAGAAGCGGAATGGACCCGGGGTGAATCGTGATGGAAGAATTGCTCGACAAGTACGGTGCTTAGTTTTTTAAATTCAGCGTTAAATCTTTTTTATCCCCGATCATGTGGAGTATGTGGCGCAGACGGTGAAGTCCTCTGCGAAAGATGCATTGCCGGGTTCCGGGTTATCAGGGACGCGGATGTTTGCCCGGTGTGCGGGCGTTGGCTCGGCTGGTCCGCCATATGCGGGTCATGCAGCGGATCAAAGATGTGGTTCAGTCGGGGATTTTTCGGCTTCGATTACGATGGTGCCGTTCGCGAAGCGATCCACGCGTTTAAGTTCAATGGTTCTAAAAGTATAGGCAGACAGCTCGTGCGGCTTATTTCCGACAAATTTCATGATTTGGGCAACGACGTCGACTGTATAGTGCCGGTGCCGGTATCCGGAAAAAGGCTTCGGGAAAGAGGTTTTAACCAGTCGTATATAATTGCCGAAGAGATAGCAGATATCACAGGATTGACCATAGATCATGCTGCACTCACAAAAAGGGAAGGCACCCGGGACCAGTTCAGCCTTTCAAGGAGCGAACGCAAGAAAAATATCAGAGGGGCATTCGGGGTAAAAAACTCTCATTCCCTTAAGGGCAGGCGAATTCTGCTGGTGGATGACCTTTTCACGACGGGGTATACGGCATCCGAGGCAGCCCGGACCCTGATCGAGGCCGGGTCCGCGGATGTGGTCCTGTTTGCTCTCGCGAGGACGCCATAATGAAAAAGGCGATCGTGATCATCTCGCTATGCCTCGCGCTTATTGTCTGTGCCGTCTTTGTCGTTTCCCAAAACCTGCCGACGATCATCTCCGCTATCCTCAACCGGTCAGGGATGGCGGTCAGGATCGAGAAGGCCCATTTCTTTTTCAGCGATGGAACGCTGGCGATCGATCTCGGCAACCTCAATTTCAAGGGGCCTCTTTCAGGGAAGATCGGCCAGATATCATCCCGGATATCCCTTTCGGACGGGATCTTTTTTGACAATATTTCAATGAAAGATTTCAATCTCGCCATTGACAATAACATGAAGATGGGGAAACAGGATCTTTCGGCAAAGATCGGACTCCTCGAGATAAGCAACGGGGTCGTGAATGCGGCCGGCCGTAAACTGGTTGTCGGTTCCATCGTTGTACAGAATATCAATACAAAAAAACCCATTAAATTCGTTGCCTCGATCACCGATCCGGATCATGCCGGTAAAGTGCGGGTGGTGGGAAGCAGCACCATCGAGAACAACAAGCACAGGGTAAAGGGATCGGTCGAGGTGGATGCCTTCGGACTTGAAAAGATCGACCGCATCATGGCCGGTGTCGTTAACGGTAAGGGCGATTTCATGTTTTATGACGGAGCCCTTACAGTGACGGGAAATTGTAATTCACCGAAGTTCATCCTACGCGACACGTGGCTGAAAAAACCGCTCATCGTTGATAAAGTGACGGCGAGATCCACCATCACGGCAAAGGGGCCCGACGTTAACATTGCGGTGTATGATATGGGGTATGCGAATGCACCGTTTACCGTAAATGTAAAGATGAAGAACTTCGCATTCGCCCGCCTCGATATTACCTCAGGCGCCATTCCCGTAAGCGTTGTTAAAGAATATGTAAAAATGGATGAGATCGGGTACGATATCTGGGCATACATCAAAGACGGTTTTCTCAAGATGAAAAAATTGACCTACGAAAAAGACCGTCCCTTTGCCGCAAACCTGGAATTAAAACAAATAACCGGCACGTATAATGGCAATGAACTCACTGATATCTCGGGTGACCTGGACATCGAAGAGGGCAGGGGGATTTTCTCGGAGGGCAAAGGTTCCTTCAAGGCGAGTACATTCTATGGCCTGAAAGGCACGATCGATTTCGGGAAAAAGCCCCGGATCCGCCTGACGGGCAAGAATACGGTTGACCTTGGACATATTCCTTATTTTGTTGATCTGAAAGAAGTTGTCATCGTCAAGGGGACAGCGGACGGGACCATAGAACTTGACAATGCACATGAAAAGTCCCTTGTCCTTGGCGGCTCAGGGAAAATAAACAATGCCGCGGTGGAATGGAAAGGCCAGTCGTTTATCGTCCACGGGCCGTTCAAGCTTTCCGGGCAGGAACTGATGTCCAGCACCATGACAATATCAGGAAAAGACACCAGTATTACATTAAACGGCAGGTGGGGCCCTAAGGGGTTTAACTGCATCGTAAAAGGGTACGCCGATTCGGGGCTCATCGGGCCAATAACGGGAAAATCCGTCAAAATATCCGGAAAGGTCCAGTTGGACAACCGTGTCATGATAGCAGACAGTCAGGTTACAACGAACGGCTATTTCACCATGGACGATGTCGCATATGGGGTACCAGGTTTCTTCAAAAAGGCAAAAGGTGTCCCGTGCAGGGCACAGTTGCGGTTCACCAGGAAAAAATCGGGTGACATATTTATAGATGACCTGTCCGGGAACCTTGATGTTATCAATTTCCAGGCGTCGGGTACGATCTCCAAAGACCATAAGATTGATACAAAAATAGGGATCCGCACAATAGATTCCGGAAGGGCGGCGTCATTATTCAACCTTGACGGCGACCTAAGAGGCGGCGAAGCGAACATTGACCTTACCGTTAAGGACCTTATATTGCCCGTAACGAAACTCCCCTGGGTTGTCGGCAGCGTGCAAATGAAAAAAGGGTTTCTCAAGCTCCCCGGAATGCCTCACATTATGAAGAACATCGATCTTGATGCGGATTTCCGCGGACACGAGTGTGATGTGACCGTAAATGGATTGATAACCGGGTCAAGTATCGTCAGGAAAGCAGTCCTGAAGGTCAATGGTTTCGAGGCCCCGAAATTCGACCTGGTTATCGGCATGGACCGGCTTGATTCAAAAGATTTTAAGACCGGCGGCGATCTGACGATACGGAGTATCCCGAAGGACGGCCCTCTTGCGCGGTCGAGCGGAAAAATGTCGCTCCGTGCCAGTGACGTCAACCTGGGCAGCGTTGCGGCAAAGGACCTTGAGGTCAACGCCTTTATGACGGACAGGAAGATCAACGTATCAGATCTTAAACTTCGGGTATTCGGCGGCGACACGGATATGAAAGGAATGGTGGACCTGTCCGGGCCCGTCCCGTCTCTCTATATGCATGGGCGAATGACGCGGGTAAAAGCAGGCATATTTTTTGCCGCAATGGGGGGTACCTCGCAGGAGATCACCGGTGATGCATATATAACCGGTACCCTTAAATCCGAAGGTGCGACATACAAAGAGCTCAAGGCCAACTTGAGCGGTGATACCTCTGTATACAGCAGGGACGGGGTCATAAAGCGCTGGAATATGCTGTCGAAGATATTTGCCGCTTTGAACGTCTACGATCTTGTACGCGGCAAGATCGATTTCGGCAAAGATGGGTTATTATATAAGAAGATGGGTGCTTCATTTATAATAGATCACGGTGTCTTTCATACGAAAAACTTTCTTCTCGACAGCCAGTCCATGGTTATTACCGGCGCCGGCGATATCGACCTCAACAGGGAGACGATCAACGCATCCCTCGAGGTGTCGCCGCTTGTATCTCTCGACAGGGCCATCGATAAGATCCCTGTCGTGCGAAGTATCGTAAAGAACAAGAATAAAGGTTTTCTCTATGCAACTTACAGCGTTACGGGCTCCTTTGACGATCCTGACATCACAACAAACTATGTGGGAACGGTAGGCGCGAAATCGCTCGAAATCCTGAGAAATATCCTTGTTTTCCCAAAAGAGGTCTTTGAGATAAAATGAAGATCGGAATTGTTGGAGCAGGCAAAGTCGGTATCTCGCTGGGATATGTCTTGCGGAGCAACGGGGTCCACGTTGTGGGGATCTCCGATGTAACGCCCCGGGCCCTCGATGCCGCCCGGGAGTTCCTGGGTATAGATACGCTTTATACAGACGATAATCTACAGATAGTAAATTCGTCCGACACTATCGCGATAGCCATACAGGACAGATTAATTGGTGAAGCGGCGCAGTCGATCGCGGACAAGGCAGGCGATCTTGCGGGTAAGCTTTTTTTTCATACAAGTGGTGCAGATTCATCCTCGGTCCTTGAGCCGCTTAAGAAAAAAGGTGCCCATGTTGGTTCGCTTCACCCGCTGCAGACATTTCCCGATATAGAAAGCGCGATCAATGTTCTGCCCGACACCAGTATTTTTATCGAAGGGGATGATAAGGCGCGCGATGCGCTTCGTTTTATCGGAGAGAACCTCGGTGCGAAGGTATATGTTATCGCCGGCGAGGACAAGGTCTATTATCACCTGGCAGCGGTTTTTGTATGCAACCTGTTCTCCGCGCTCATGCAGGCCGGCGCCGGCGTGATGAAAAAGATAGATATCGATTTCGAGCCGTTTCTTCCCATCATACGCGCCACAATGAAGAACATCGAGACGAAAGGGCCGCTCGCCGCGCTTACTGGCCCCATAGTACGCGGTGACGACAAGACGGTGTCATCACACCTTGAAGCAATGTCCGATATGCCGCTCCATAAAGAGATATATCTTGCTCTGTCGAAAATGGCATTTCAGATGGCCAAAGAAAGAGGAACGCTCGATAGCGGACAGGCGGATGCGATGAAGCGCCTTTTCGACAACTCCTGAGAGATATTTTTGTTCCACGTTCTTCATGAGCGGGTAGTTTCACGGCAGAATGGCAAAAAACCTGGCAGGCGAGCCCGATGCGCCTCGTATCGGCAGAGCTGCAATCCGACGGACAGCCGGGAAGACATGAAATTCAAGGACCTTTAAAATGTCCATTGTCGTTCTTGATATTCTTTCCGCAAAGACGTATCATGGTTTGAGATCGGGGCGGCCATAAGGCCATATCGATATGGGGGATGTATGGAAGGAGCGGCAAGACGTCTGGAAGACACAACGAAAAACTTGGCTTGTATTCCGGGAGGAAGAAAATTGATACCCAAGATCATAATAATTTTCCTGATCTCTATCGTTTGTTTTTGCATATCCCCGATCCATGCGGGAGCTGAAAACTGGACATATTTTGATTCCGACAATTCCGGAAAATGGTATTACGATAAAGAAAACCTGACGGGGACCAGGACGGGCATAGTTGTATTCTGGGCAAAGGTTATCTATACAAAAGAGGCACTTCGGGAATTGATAGACGAAGAAAAAAAGAAAGGCACCTACAAGAAAAGCTACGATTCCTGGAA
>CAIQJW010000229.1 GCA_903872255.1 uncultured delta proteobacterium
ATCTTTTAATCAGTCATAACAACGTTGAAAGACACTGGATTCCGGCGCGAAAAGCCGCCGGAATGACGTAGGGTGGGGAATTGCGACACAGTCTCCTTGACGCCGGGATGACGGCGGCGGTTTCTATTTTCTCTTAAGTACGAGCCGTATTGGCGCTCCCATGAAACCGAAATAGCCGCGGAGACTGTTTTCCAGGTATCTGCGGTAATCGTCGGGAACGAGGCGGGGATGGTTCGAGAAAAGAACGAATGTCGGCGGCAGCGCCTTTGCCTGGCTGGCGTAAAATATCTTCACCTGCCTCCCCTTCTGATAGGAGATGCCGTGTCGGGCGATGAAATCTGCAAACGCACTGTTGAGCTGGGCGGTCGGGATGCGCGTGGTCAGTTGTTCGTATACGGCAAGGTCCATTTTCAGGATGTCCTCGATGCCCGTCCCGAGCTTCGCCGACGAAAAGACGACGGGCGCGAAGGACGCATGAGGTATCCGTTCATAGATCATTTCCCTGTATTTTTCAGGGGTGAACTGTCCTTCAACGAGGTCCCATTTATTGATGACAATGCAGAGCCCCTTCCCGCGGGAGATTATAAGATGGGCAATGCTGCCTTCCTGATGGCCGGGGCCCTCGGCGGCGTCTATGATGAGGTTCACGACATCGGCACGCTCGATGCTCCGGACGGCGCTCGATACCGAGTATTCCTCGACCTTTTCATATATCTTTCCCTTCCTGCGCAGCCCCGCGGTATCAACGAGCATCAGCTGCCTGCCCTCAAAGATGATGCCGGAGTCTATGGAATCGCGCGTTGTCCCCGGGATGTCACTCACGATCATTCTCTCTGAACCAAGCATGCAGTTCGCAACAGACGATTTCCCGGTATTCGGTTTCCCCACCAGGGCTATTCGCGTTATTTTCGTGCGTTCGGTGGCTTCCGCCTCACCTTCTTCCTCGTCTTTTATTGCCGTGCTTATATCATCAAGCAGGTCCCCGATGCCGAGGCCGTGTGCAGCGCTTACGGAATAGAATTTATCCGCTCCGAGCTCGAAAAAGTCCACAAGGGCATCTTCGCGCTTTTTCGAGTCGACCTTATTGATAGCATAGAAGACCGGCTTGTGGATCTTCCTCAACGCCAGTGCGATGTCCCGGTCGGCAGGCATCAGGCCTTCCTTGCCGTCGAGAAGGAATATCACGGCATCCGATTCTTCAAGGGACATCTCTATCTGTTTCATGATCAGTTTCGAGAACCCGTCCTCTTCGGACGAGGAAAAACCGCCGGTATCGACCAGCAGATAATTACGCCCGCCCATGTCAAACGTGCCGTAGTTCCGGTCACGCGTCACGCCGGGCGTATCTTCCGTGATCGCCTTGCGATATCCTATTACCCGGTTAAAAAATGTAGACTTACCGACATTAGGTCTGCCGACTATACTTATCAAGCGTTCTTTTTTCGTCATGGTACCTCAATAGTAAACTTAACAGGAATCCCGCGCAAGGCAGGATCGAGATTGAATAAAGGGCCACCGGCACCCCGAAATGGTCTGCAACAAAACCGAGGATCGTAACGCCGATGCCGCCGGTCCCGATTGCAAATCCTACCATGAGACCGGATGCAATGCCAAGTTTGCCGGGAAGAAGCCTCTGCGCCATCACAATAGTTACCGAAAAACTCGATATGAGAAGCATCCTGAGGTTAAAACGTTTCACGTAAAATGATATCCCGGAAGTGCATAAGGACCCGGCAGGTAGCACCCCAGATCCTGTCGCCGTTGAAATGGAACGACGTCCATCCCGACCCCCTGTTGACCGGCGAGAACTGGTTGTCTTTTAAATGATTGCAGGGAAGAAGGATGAGGTATGCTACCTCGCGGGGATTTGTGACGAATTTATACGGAGGATGGATGATCCCGACATAGGGCGTAATAACAAACCCTGTATACGTCCATGAATCATCAAGGCTGCCGATGATCTCGACAGACCCCGGATGGATCCCGATCTCCTCATGCGATTCCCTGAGGGCGGTATATTCCAGGTCCCGATCGTCTGGCTCGAACATGCCTCCGGGGAAAGACACTTCTCCCTTGTGGTGCCGAACCGTCTCGGTACGCTTCGTAAGCACGGTAAATACTTCCCCATCCTTCTCAACAAGCAGGACGGCTACCGCAGCACGGATATCTTCGCTGGAAGGTATCCGGCGCGGGCGATAGTTCGTAATGCCCTGTTTGATCGAATCAAGCATCCGGTATTGTAACGTTAAGAGGGTATCAAATCAATTTCCTATTATCAGGCTTTCATACGCGCACCTCAAAAAATATTTTACTCCGTGGCATCTTTTGTGTAAAAATGAAGGAGATATGAAAAAAACTCACGGCCTAAGGCAATCTCTTCGGAGGAATGAGCGATGAAAAAAAAGGAAGGAACTACCGACCTTCGACCGAAGCTGGTTAGCAACGTCATCAAGAACGTATCTTTGCTTCTGAAAGAAAAAGGGCATGAACCCGATAAAGCCGTGATCGAACAAATCGTCAACCAGGCAATCGATGAATTCGTCGCGCAGTGGTACGAGGTTTCGCTCGAAGCAATTGAACTTATGGATGGCGAAGCGGATTTCGTGACCGACGACGAGATAGACGACCCTGAACTGATCGAGGAAGCAAAGCTCAGGATCATTAAAGAACTGTACGAGGAACCGCCCGAAGACTTCTACGAGAACATAGCCGAACGCGCCATGAACTCTCAGTGATCATCTTCTTTTTTCTTAGATAACATATCCTGTTTCTCATCTTTTTTCTTTTCCATCGCGCCAGATACGCTGTCTGCCTTTGCTGGAAGGCGTAGTGCTTTTATCGCATCCAGCTTCCGCCGGTAACGCACAGGGTTTGTCCCGTCATGTACTCGCCTTCGTCCGAGGCAAGAAACAGGGCTGCATTCGCAATGTCCTCGGGAGTGCCTTTGCGCGGGTAAGGGATCTCCTCGAACATGCGCTCTATCTCGTCCTCGGGATATATGTGCGGGATGAATTCATTGAAAATAAAGCTGGGAGCAATGGTATTCGCGGTTATGCGATGGGGGGCGACTTCCATGGCAAGGCACCGCGTGAAGGCCATGACCCCGGCCTTTGCCGCTGCATAATGGGCATGACCGCCGGCAAGCCCGCGAAAACCTGCGACCGACGTTACGCTTATTATCCTGCCGAAGTTCTGCCGTACCATGGCGGGGATCACCGCACGGCAGCAATAAAAGGTACCGGTAAGGGTTGTCGCAAGCACAAGGTCCCAGACCTCGTCTGTTATATCGACAACGCGTTCAGGGCGGTTGGTGCCCGCATTATTGAACAGGATATCGATCCGGCCGAACGCGCCGAGTGTCGCCTCGACAGCCCGGTCCACATCGGCTCTGTCCGTTACGTCGCATTTCAGGCCGAGCGTTCTTACGCTATATTCCCGGGAGATCTCGCCGGCAACCGTCTTTGCACGTTCTTCGTGCATGTCCGTCACGACAACGGACGCACCTTCCCTCGCCATCGTCCGTGCGGTTGCCTGCCCTATCCCGGCGCCAGCCGCAGCGGTCATGAGGGCGATCTTGTCTTTCAGTCTCATGATGTGCTCTCCTTCGATTAATGATACAAAATCCCGGCAGGGGTGCTCAAGGGGAAAAAGCACC
>CAIQJW010000230.1 GCA_903872255.1 uncultured delta proteobacterium
AATTCATTATTACCGACACACCGGGACATGTCCAGTACACCCGGAACATGGTGACAGGGGCTTCCAAGGTAGATTGCGCTGTCATCCTAATAGATGCCCGAAATGGCGTTTTGACACAATCAAAGCGGCACGGGTTTATCATTTCTCTTTTGCACATTTCCCACCTTATAGTTGCGATAAATAAGATGGACCTTGTCGACTATTCGGCGAATGTTTACGAAAACATTATTGACGAATATGAAACTTATTCACAAAAGCTAAATATTCAAGATATTATTTTTATTCCCGTGTCAGCCTTAAAGGGCGATAATGTTGTTGAAAAAAGCAAAAATATGCCCTGGTATGAAGGCGCAACGCTGCTTCATTATCTCGAAAATATTCATATTGCAGCTGACAGGAACCTTGTCGATTTCCGTTTTCCCGTACAGTATGTCATCAGGCCCAACTCCGGTTTTCGTGGATTTGCCGGCAAAATTGCCTCAGGAACCATAACACCCGGGGAAGAAATTATCGTACTGCCTTCCGGGAAAAGTGCTCATGTTAAGACAATCACCACATTCGATGGCGAGTTGCCGGAAGCTTTCGTTCCGCAATCGGTAGTTCTCTCGTTGAATAAGGAGATTGATGTAAGCCGCGGTGATATGATCGTCAGGAAGAACAACCTGCCGCAAATAGAAACCCGTCTGGATGCAATGATCTGCTGGATGGACGATACGGCCTGTTCAATGACGACAGATTATCTCATGAAGCACACAACCAAATATGTCAAAGCTTATATTAAAAAGATAATTTATAAGATAGACGTCGATACCTTGCACAGGAAGTCATCGGATACTTTATTATTAAATGATATAGGCAGGATAGAATTAAGTACCTCTGCTCCGATCTTTTTTGATCCCTATAGGACCAATCACGCTACAGGCAGTTTTATTCTTATTGATCCGGTAACCAATAATACCGTTGCGGCAGGGATGATCCGTGATGTCCCAAGAGAAATGAAAGATATCGGGGACAACACTGCGACAATAGAAAACAGATCGACATCTTCTGATATAATTTGGAGCGGCTGGAACATTGCTCGGGAACGAAGGGAACATAAAAATGCTCACAAGGCCGCGATGCTCTGGTTTACAGGGTTGTCCGGATCCGGCAAATCGACGATTGCAAAAATTATAGAGAATGAGTTGTTTGATGCGGGACACAGGACCATGCTTCTTGATGGTGATAATATCAGGCATGGATTGTGTAATGATCTAGGTTTTTCCGATAAAGATCGTAATGAAAACATTCGCCGGGCAGGAGAGGTTGCCCGCCTTTTCTTTGAAGCCGGGCATATCGTCATCTGTGCATTTATCTCTCCTTTTGAGAAAACCAGAGCATTTGTCCGGTCATTATTTCCCGCAGATCGTTTTGTCGAAATATATGTAAAATGTGATCTTGAGGTGTGCAAAGAACGTGATCCTAATGGTCTGTATAAAAAAGCTCTTGCGGGGGAGATTGCCGAATTTACCGGCGTTGATTCTCCGTACGAGGAACCTGATTCTCCTGAAATTATTGCGCAAACTGACTCAGTAGACATAGATCAGAACGTTACCGCCATTATAGATCATCTCAAGCGAACGGGAATACTCGTTTGATTCGACATTGATCCTTTCGTGGCAGGTAAGATCGAAGATATAATGAAACATGTAACATTGTTTATTCTGCATGATTTGATGAATTTAATCTCTTTATAGAAATTGTTAGTACAGTATGGTGTGCGTATCCCGATTTTAACAGTGAAGATGTCTAATTAGATAAAATGTGCAGCAATTATAACGAGGTAAAATAATGATTTCTGCCGTAATACTCGCGGGAGGATTAGGCACGCGTCTTCGCAGTGTCGTGCCTGACCTTCCGAAACCGATGGCTCCTATCAATGGTCGTCCATTTCTTGAGTGGCAGTTGGATTACTGGATCAGACAGGGAGTCGAACATTTTATTATTTCTGCGGGATACCGGCATGACGTGATAACCGGTCATTTCGGAAGTACTTATAAGAGTGTGAGGATCGATTACGTTATCGAGGAGACACCGCTCGGTACGGGGGGTGGGGTTTTATTGGCGGCCCAGGCGTTAGCAGATGACCGGTCGTTCCTGTTATTGAACGGTGATACCTATTTTGCCGTAGATTTAAGAACACTGATGGATTTCAGCAGTAAAAATGATGCGGATTGCTGTTTTTCTTTATTCCGGACCCGCGAGTCGGGTAGATACATGGCTGTAAATATCTTGCCTGAGGGAAAACTTTCTGAACTTTCTGCCGAGGCATTTACACCGGAGTTTCTGGCAAATGGGGGCATTTACTGGATGAGAAGCAGTATTTTCAATGGTTCTTTTTCAGCCGGCGACAAGGTTTCCCTTGAAGCCGATATTTTCCCCGCGGCTATGAGTGCCGGAAAACGTTTGTATGGGCTGGAATGCGCCGGCACGTTTATAGACATCGGTGTGCCGGATGATTACAAGCGCGCTTCCGATTTGCTCGTACCCTAGAAAGGATGTATATGGATCACATTTCCCGCCTAAAGAAAAACGTTCACCTCTCTATAGAAGCAAAGCAGTTATTGCTCGCCGATGACGGGATCCTGCTAGAGTTTTCGCAGGCTGTCGAGGTTGTGGTCGATCGATACAAAAATGACGGACGCATCTACATTGCGGGCAATGGGGGTTCGGCAGCTGACGCGCAGCATCTGGCCGCTGAATTTGTCAGTAAGCTTGCGCGCGACAGGGCGCCATTGCCGGCGGAAGCCCTTACAGTTGACAGCTCAATTATAACCGCCATAGGGAATGATTACGGTTACGATCTGGTATTTGCCCGCCAACTGGCAGGCAAGGCAACGGGGAAAGATGTCTTTCTCGGCATAACTACCTCCGGACAGTCCACCAACATAATCAAGGCATTGGAACAGTGCCGCACTATCGGCATACCGGGCATAGTATTCTGCGGATACGACGGTGGTCAGGCAAAGAAGAGCGCCGATTTTTGCATCGTTGTCCCGGGTGTGGCTACGAGTACGATTCAAGAACTGCACATCGTTTTGGCCCATACGCTCTGTGAGTGTGTGGAGGCAGCTATTTTTGGTGAATAATTTTACCTAACCGAAGAGGAGATGAAATGAGCCATAATATTCTTGTGACTGGCGGAGCGGGCTATCTGGGTTCCATCATGGTGCCTCGTTTGCTCGATGCGGGACATACGGTTACCGTTCTGGACAGTTTCGTGTATCAGCAGGCAAGTCTCAATCACGTCTGCAACAATCCCAATTTTTTCGTGGTCAAAGGCGATATACGCGTCGAAAGCGTGGTTGCGCCCTTACTCAAAAAGGCTGACATAATCATTCCTCTGGCAGCGTTGGTGGGGGCACCTTTGTGCAATTTTGACCCGGTAGGCGCCAAGACAATAAATCATGATGCAATAAGTATGATGATTAAACTGATCTCGCGGGATCAGGGCGTACTTATGCCGACGACAAATAGCGCATATGGTACGGGAGACGAAAACAATTTCTGCACGGAAGAGTCTCCTCTCCGCCCGATCTCACTCTATGCGATCGAGAAAGTGGCAGTCGAACAGGAGCTTATGCAGCATGAAAATGCGGTCAGTTTTCGTCTGGCCACCGTCTTTGGCATGTCGCCTCGCATGCGTATCGATCTGCTTGTAAATGATTTTACGTACCGGGCCGTTAAGGACAGGTTTGTCATATTGTTTGAGGGTCATTTCAAGCGGAACTATTTGCACGTCCGTGATGTTGCACGTGTCTTTGAACATGCTATAAACAATTTTGACCGGGTGAAAGGCCAGATCTATAACGTTGGTCTGTCCGATGCAAATGTTTCGAAAAATGAGCTTTGCGAAAGGATCCAGAAACAAATCCCCGATTTTACCTTTATTGAGGCGCCGGTGGGTAAAGATCCGGATCAGCGCAATTACATTGTCTCCAACAAGAAAATTGAAGGAACAGGCTATAAAACGTCCATGTCGCTGGATGCCGGCATATCAGAGCTGGTCAAAGGGTATACGATGATCAGCAATACCCGTTACGGGAACGTATAGGGCACCAACCGTTATGGATAATAATGATCAGGATGTAGTGATTGTCAGTCGGCGTGTCGCGTGTGAGAATTCAAAGTTGTTTGTTTATTTTGACGATATAATCGACAAGAAGACCGGCGATCGGGTTTCTGATTATATTGTCGTTGCTCCGAAACATTCTGGAGATGATCTTGTTACCGGGGTTGCGATTTTACCTATCATTGAGCACCATGTCGGTTTGCTCCGGGTTTATCGTCCCGCGATCCGTGCCTTTTCGTGGGAGATACCCCAGGGATTCATAGACCAGGGCGAAAGTGACGTTTCGTCAGCGCTCCGAGAATTACGGGAAGAAACAGGAATTGCTGCAGTGTCAGATGATCTTACGTCTTTGGGATTTGTCACGCCAGATGCAGGGATTCTGGCTGCTCGAATCCATCTTTTCCTTGCAATGGGCTGCAGCGTAACCCAACACAATAATCCCGAAATGGGATTGAGGGATTTTTGCTTTTTTTCGTTTGTTGATTTCGAAAAGATGATCATGCACTCCGAGATACAGGCTATGTCAACAT
>CAIQJW010000231.1 GCA_903872255.1 uncultured delta proteobacterium
CAAATAAAAAAGAAATTCAAAAAACAATTAGCTTTCCTTAAAAATAATCCAAAGCATAAATCCTTGCAGATACATCAAATAGAAGGCTCAGAATTTTGGGAATTCTACGTTGATATAGGGTATCGCTGTATCTTCAAAAGAGAAGGCAACCGCTATGTGCTTCATTATGTCGGGACACACAAGCTGATAGATAACTTTTAAAGGAAGGCGTGGGCACTCACCCGTCGTATTAGGGGCAGCCTATTTCAACCCCAAGCCGATCAATGTCCACGAGGCGTATTATCAGGTCAAACAAGGAAAGATTAACCTGTTTGTGGAACTCCGGGATGTAAACTACCCCGGCTCAAAGTATCATCTTGAGTATGATCCCCGGTCGGACAAGTTGGTGGGGTTTTACCTTCGGACAATCCAAAGACAAACCTTCGACGTGGAGCTTATGAGAGTGAAGTAAGAAAAGAGTGATCACTATGTGATAATCAACAAATGCGAGAGAGGGGACTTGAACTCCCGATGCCTGTCCGATGAGTACCAGTACCCGACCGTCGACATGTACGGAAACACAAGGACCGGTTTGAGCAACAGGCTGTTTATTCTTGATAAACAAACCCGGTCCTGATAGCTTTGCCCTATGGCCCGCCCCTTGAGGATACAATATTAGAACGCCGTTTACCACAGTCCTCGTCCTCGGCCGCCGGGAAATACAGCTTTGAATGGCTCCTCGGTAAAGTTCGCTCCCCACGCAAATGAAAAAGGAGTTCACACGATGAAGAAAATACTTGCAGGCGCCCTGATGTTGCTCTTCCTGCTGGCCATCGTTCCTGCGGGATGGGCCGGAACCGGCGAAGGTGAACGTGCCGTCAATCCCCACGCCTTTAGTGCCGTTGACACCGCACCCCGGCTTGTTCACCTCAACAGTGGGCCGGTCAGCGGAAAGGTGGACGAAGGGGTGGGCCTGTTTTTGGGGATCCCCTATGCCGCCCCGCCTGTGGGGGAGTTCCGGTGGAAACCCCCGCAGAAGGTTGCTTCATGGACGCAGGTGAGAAAAAGCACGGATTTTGGTCCCTCCTGTCCACAGCCAAAGCAACAGGGTACCGGCACATTCAGCGAGGACTGCCTGTACCTGAACGTCTTTACCCCTGCAAGAAAAGCCGGTGAGAGATTGCCGGTAATGGTATGGATCCACGGCGGGGCCTTCAATTTCGGCTCCGGATCCCAAGAGGAGTACGACGATAGGAATCTTGCCCGGAAAGGCGTAGTGGTGGTGACGATCAATTACCGTCTCGGGCCCTTAGGGTTTCTGGTCCACCCCCTCCTGTCGAGGGAATCCGCTGACGGCACCTCGGGCAACTATGGCCTCCTCGACCAGATCGCCGCGCTGGAATGGGTGCGCAGGAACATCGCCGCATTTGGAGGGGATCCGCGCAATGTGACGATCTTCGGCCAGTCTGCCGGCTCCCGGTCCGTTTCGTTGCTCATGATCAGCCCTTTGTCGGCGGGGCTTTTTCATCGGGCCATCGCCGAAAGCGGCGGGCCGATACTCGGCTCCGAGTATTTGAACCCCGGCTTTAACGGAAACATGGCCAACGTGTCGAAGATGGGCCGGGAATTGTCCTCGAGGCTTGGCTGCGACAAGGCCGAGAATGTTCTTGCCGCCATGCGTGCCAGGTCCGCGCGGGACATAGTGGCCGCCGCCGATTGCAGCACGAGCCTCTTTGATGACGGCCTTTTTTTCGCACCCGTCTTCGATGGGCGGGTGCTTCCCGCAAGCCCGCTCGCGGCATACTCCGGTGGGCGGCAGCACGATGTGCCCATCATAACCGGCAGTACGTTGAATGAGGGCAATCTTTACCTGAAGGACGAAAAAGATCTCTCGGTTGAAAAGTATGCGTCTTTTCTCAAAGCCAGGTTTGGGGTCAATACCGCCGAAGCCCTGAGGATGTTTCCCGCCGATACGCCGCAGGACGTCGCGGGCGCCATTGACCGCGTGGTGACGGCGGCGGCGAACGCATGTCCGGCGCGGTTTGTAGCCAGGTCCATGGAGCGGCGGAAGTCCCGGGCTTATCTGTACCGGTTCGCCCGTCTGCCAGGCACGCCGATGGCGCTGAGGCTCGGCGTGCACCACGGGGCAGAACTTGCCTACGTTTTTGGCAACACGAGGACGTCCGACGGGTACAATGAAGTTGACAGGGAGCTTTCTCGTAAGATGATGGATTACTGGGTGAATTTTGCAAAGACAGGTGATCCCAACGGACAGGGTCTGGTTCGCTGGCCGGGATATGAAAGCCCGTCAGACCTGAACCTGGAATTCTCGGATACCATAGGTGTCAATGAAAACCTATACCAGAGGGAATGCGATCTTATCGGCCGGACGCCGACGCCGTACTGAACCATCTTTCCATTGACCTGCCCGAAGCGCCGTTGCCCATTGCTGCCATAAAAAAATGGACAGGTTTATGGTACGTAAGTGAATAGAGTTGGTACAATAAATTCGGACAATGACTTAAGTGGTAAAGCTGCTCTATAATAACATTATGCAATGATAATAAGTTTCGACACGGTTATGGTTGTAAATATCAGAAGATTTTCTCTATCGCGCACACTCTGTAGTCGAAGTCTTTTAAGGAGGTGATCCTATATAAAAAAGATTCTGCATCGCAGTATCCCCTATCTGACCGTTGCGCTATCGAACGGGTTGTACGAATCTGTCAAAAGGAGATATCATCATGAAGAAAACAATATGCATTATTGGAATAATAGTTTTTATGTGCTCATTTTCTTTCAGCGCAGCCTGGTCTCAAGTCGAAGATGCTGGTGTAAAAAAAGAAGTACCCGCAGCGTCTGATAATAAAGAACAGGCAGAAATCTCAAAAAAAGTTGAGCTTTTTTACCAGGTTGTCTCCTACGGGGAGGCAAAAAAGAACCCTCTGATAATGATCACCGCTATTAGCCTGTTTGATGATCTGCCTTTCGCCGATATAGTAAAGCCTG
>CAIQJW010000232.1 GCA_903872255.1 uncultured delta proteobacterium
CATGGTCTTGCGCCCGCCGGCAATGGAAAAAAAGACCGCCGTATCGGGCTCGTTTGTGAACCGGAAGGAGAGTTCCAGACACCGGCGGAGAAACCACTCATTTTCTTCCTCGCCTTCGATGTCACTGATTTCATTGCCAAGATCATCGATGACGGTATGGACGTTCTCGAAGCCGAAGGCGATCGTTGCCGGATCGATGCCGTATTCGGACAGGTAGCGGCGGTAGTAGCCGTCCCGTGGGGAGAGAATGGAGGCAAGGACGGCCTCCTTGCCTCCCCGGGTAGCGATCAGGTGAATCGCGTCCACCCGACGGCCCTGCTGGTGTAAGGCATACAGGGTCTCCGTGACAACCTGCGGGCTCAAGCCTACAACGGCCAGAAGAATGTTTTTCATGCCTGCCCTTCCTCCGGCGGAGTCAAATAGATTTTACCGAGGCCGAAGGCTGTCTGCTTCCCCAAATGGACCTTTTTACAGAAGTGGATTAACGGCAGAAATTCGTCCAGATTGCCAGTATAATTTACATCTCCAACCATTCCCCCCATGAGCATCGATTGATCCTGCCGGTTTGAATAGCGCTTCCAGTCAAACCAGCGGATTGTCGAGGATTCCGTTACGATGGCTTTGGCCCGCTCGACCAGGCCGCGGTAATCGAGCGCCGGCTCGCCGTCACCGTAATATTGCATCAGGGTTGAAATGCGGCGGAGCATCGCCCGTGTGAGCACATGAAAAGGAAGCTCGGCCTTGAGATGATTCTCGAATTTGAGGCGGAGCGGGGTGAGGAGGCGAATCGATATGCCGGGCCGTCCTGTTTCTGTTGAGAGCGGCGCAATGGCAAGATCTTCGGTAAAGATTCCGGCGCGGAGCTTTCCCTCTCGACCATCATAGACAAGCTTCTCCCCGGAAACAACCCTATCCAGAATGAACGTTGCCCTCTTCGCTCCAACCCGCTTTCCGATGCCGAGCGTTCCCATTTCAGTAAAGGCATAGATAAAATATGGCAGATATTCGTTTACACTGCCGAAAAGAAGAAATGTAAAATCAAGAACGTCTCCTTTCCGGTATTGGGTCCGGGTATCGTCTGGCGGTTCGATAACATAGGGATGGGGCGGTGCGGAAATCCTTTTCCGAAGTCCTCTGACGGTTGTTGTGGTGTCTGTTGGATTGTCTGCGACTGGTGGTGGATCATCAATGTAGATTGAAGGGATTTCGAAGACCAGCGCATAAACACACTTTTCGCGCAGAATACAGCCTTCGCAAACCTGACGTTTCAGAGCGCATACCACTTTTTTTAATGCGTGCCCGAAGATACCGCGAAAGGTTGACCCCTTGTACTCGGGAAGAAGGGCATCATCCTGTAGAATCACAATAAATCGATACATGCCATACCGCATCGTAACTCCCTCAGTTAAAACGTCGTGTCTGATAAGTATCGAGGCGTTCGAGTTTACTTTTCGCGGCGCCACAACGACTATCGGGCTTCTCTGAAACTCATTGAACGTCAGATACATCAACGGCTCGAAAAAATAAAGAACTGCAATGTTGCAAACGCTTTTAAAAGAACAGTTGC
>CAIQJW010000233.1 GCA_903872255.1 uncultured delta proteobacterium
CCCGTCGATCGCATTTCCGCAGAATGAGCACGCGCCGCCTTTCAGGTTATATTCCGTTATCGTGTAACCGTACCGTCCGATGACGGTTTTATGGCAGGTTGGGCAATATGTGTTCTCCCCGTCGGTTCCGGGAATGTTGCCTACATAGACGTAGTGCAATCCCGCCTCGATGCCTATCTGCCGGGCCCTGGCAAGGGTTTCGGGGCTTGTCTGGGGAGCATCGAGCAGCCTATATGTCGGATAGAACGCGCTGACATGCCACGGGACCTCATTCCCCAGGTCCCGTGCGATAAAACGGGCGATCGCTGTCAATTCCTCATCACTGTCATTGTGGCCGGGAATTACCAGCGTCGTCAGTTCTATCCAGATCCCTAGCTTTTTGTGGAGCCGGATCGTTTCGAGGACACCGGATAATTTCGCGCCGCAGGTTTTTCCGTAAAATGATTCGTTGAAACCTTTAAGGTCGATGTTGGCCGCGTCAAGATAGGGGGCGATAACCTTCAAAGGCTCTTCTTCAATATACCCGTTCGTCACGAAATTGTTCGCTATCCCTTCTTTCCGTGCGATCTGTATGATATCATAGGCATATTCGAAAAACACCGTTGGTTCGGTATACGTGTACGATATGCTCGAACACTGGGAGGCCTTAGCTTCTTCCACGATTGCTTCAGGCGATATATTCTGGCCGAAGATCCTTTTTATTTCCCGGGGGCCCTGCGAGATATCGTGGTTCTGGCAATTAAGACACCGGAAATTGCATCCGGCTGTCGCAATGGAAAAGGCTTTTGTGCCGGGATAGAAATGAAAAAGCGGTTTTTTTTCTATCGGGTCGACATGGTTCGCTAAGGGGAGCCCGTAAACAAGACTGTAGAGGATGCCTTCACGGTTTTCGCGGACACCGCATACACCCCTTTTCCCCTCGGCTATGATGCAATTGTGACGGCACAAAAAACAATGCAGGGTCTTTTCGTCCCCTTTTTCCCAGAACGATGCTTCCTTCATGGCTCACACCTTTTTTCCGAATATTGCCTCCACTACATCGTCCATGGTCTTCGCGGAAAGAAAGGTTATTTTTTTCTGTACGTAACTGGGAATTTCAACAAGCTCGTGCCAGTTCTCGTGGGGGATGAGCACCTTCTCCATACGGTTCCTTAAAGCTGCAAGGGTTTTCTCTTTAAGGCCGCCTATGGGAAGTACCCTGCCCGTCAGGGTGATCTCACCCGTCATCGCTATCTTTCTATTGATAGGCTTGCCTGTGATCGCGCTGATCATCGCGACTGCCATCGTGATGCCGGCAGAAGGGCCGTCCTTTGGTATGGCCCCCTGCGGGACGTGAATATGCATTTCAAGTACATCAAAGATGGATTCCTCGATCCCGAGGATCCCTGCCTTTGATTTGATATATGTCAGGGCGGCCTGGGCGGATTCTTTCATTACATCACCCATATTCCCCGTGAGCATCAATTCCTTCTTGCCGCGCCTGCAGGATGCCTCGATGTAGAGGACGTCCCCGCCAAATTCTGTCCAGGCAAGCCCGCTTGCCACACCGATATAATCCTTCTCCGTCTGACTGTCGGGAAGGTACTTGACAGGCCCCAGGAACTCGGACAGGTTTTTCGGGGCCACCAGTACCTTCTTCATATCGCCTTCCGCGACCCGCCGTGCAACCTTCCGGGCGATCATCGCGATCTCCCGCTCGATATTTCTCAACCCCGCCTCGCGCGTATACTCGCCGATCGCCTTCACGACGGCCTTGTCCGAGATCTCGAGACGTGCGCTTGTCAGGCCGTTTTCTATAAGCTGTTTCGGGATAAGGTAGCGCTTAGCTATTTCCAGTTTCTCCTGTTCGGTGTAACCGGGTATATCAATGACCTCCATCCTGTCACGCAGGGCCGACGGTATCGTATCCATCTGGTTTGCCGTTGTAATGAACATCACCTTTGACAGATCGAAGGGAACATTGAGGTAGTGGTCGCTAAAGGCATTGTTCTGTTCCGGGTCTAGCACTTCAAGAAGCGCGCTTGCCGGGTCGCCCCGGAAATCGTTGCCGATCTTGTCGATCTCGTCCATCATGAAAACGGGGTTGTTCGTTCCGGCAAGTTTAATGTACTGGATGATCCTTCCGGGCATTGACCCTACATATGTCCTCCGGTGCCCACGGATCTCGGCCTCGTCTTTCATTCCGCCCAGGGAGATGCGCGAGAATTTCCGCCCGATAGCCCGCGCGATTGATTTTCCGAGTGATGTCTTGCCGACGCCGGGAGGCCCGACAAAACAGAGTATGGGGCCTTTCATGTCGGCTTTGAGTTTCATGACGCTCAAAAACTCAAGGATGCGGTCTTTCACCTTATCGAGATCGTAATGATCCTTGTCGAGGATCTTACGCGCTTTCTTTATGTCGATATTGTCCTTGGTCGACTTGCTCCAGGGAAGCTCCACGAGCCATTCGAGATATGTCCTCACCATCGTCGATTCAACGGCGTCAGGATGCATCATATCGAGGCGCTCGAGCTGTTTTTTGGCCTCTTTTTCAACTTCTTTCGGCATCTTGGCCTTTTTGATCCGCTTGCGAAGCTCTTCGACCTCTTCGGTGCGTTCATCGCCTTCACCGAGTTCCGTCCGGATAGCACGCATCTGTTCCCGCAAGAAATACTCTCTCTGGGATTTGGACATCTCTTCCTTGGCCTGGGAGAGGATCTTTGCCTGCATATTGAGAAGCTCGATCTCCTTGCCAAGGATCTCGGAGAGTTTTCTCAAGCGCTCGATGGGATCTACTATTTCAAGGATCTCCTGGGCTTTATCGACGTTGAGCCCGAGGTTGGCCGCGGCGATATCCGCTAGCCGGCCCGGTTCATCGATCGTGTCGAGCACCATGAGTATATCGGGCGGAACCATCCGTCCCATCGAGACAACTTTTTCCATTTCCTCTTTGACGTAGCGCATGAGCGCCTCTATCTCGAGGGTTATCTCG
>CAIQJW010000234.1 GCA_903872255.1 uncultured delta proteobacterium
AATACCTCGAGCGTATGGCCGACCACGCGGTCAATATTGCCGAACTGGTCATTTTTCTCGTGGAAGGCAAGATAATACGGCATATAAAGGAGTCCCACGAATAACTATACGTATATATGTCTGCGATGGTTTGTGCTGTTGCCGTTGATCGCGGGGCTTTTTATTTCCTGTGGCAATAACAACACCGGCAAGGGCAAACAGACGATCATAATAGCCGGGTCAACGTCGGTCATGCCTTTTACGGAAAAATTGGCCGAGCATTTCATGATAGATAATAAGGACATAACCGTCGATGTTCAGGGCGGCGGGTCTACCGCCGGCGTTCAGGCAACACTCAACAGGACCGTGAATATCGGGATGTCATCGCGGGATTTAAAAGATGACGAAAAGATTCTGAACAAGATCATTATCTGTCATGACGGCATCGCCATCGTTGTTCATCGCGACAATCCCGTCACGGCGTTAAGCATCGATCAGATCCGCGGGATCTTCAGCGGGAGTATCTCGAACTGGCGGCAGTTAGGATGGGTGAGCAGGAAGATAGATGCGGTATCACGCGAAGAAGGATCGGGGACCCGGGGCGCTTTTGAGGAACTGGTCATGAAAGACAAAGAGATCGACGATGGCACGATGGTCCAGGATTCCAACGGCTCCGTGAAGGAAGTCGTTGCAACCGACCCGTATGCCATCGGGTATATCTCGATGGGGCTCGTTGATGAAAAGGTCAAACCTGTTTCGATAAACGGAATACGCCCTTCCATAAAAACGATAAAATCAGGGAAGTATAAGATCGTCAGGCCATTCCTGTATCTGACGAATGGACAGCCGGACAAACGAACGCAGACATTTATCGATTATGTGCTTTCCAAAGACGGTCAGCGCATCTTGAAGAATGAAGGTCTGGTAGGTATTCATGATTGATCGGACTGTTTTGAAAGAACAATTCGTAAAATGGGTCCTGATTGCCTTTGCACTTTCTTCACTTCTTTTTCTCTTTCTTATATTTGCCTTTATCCTGGGGGAGGGATTGCCTCTTTTCCTGAAGGTTGGCGTAAAAAATATCATCTTCGGTATGAAATGGGCGCCTACCAAAGGTTATTTTGGTATCTTTCCCATGATAATCTCGTCATTTCTTGTCACGTTCGGCGCCCTTGTCATCGGAGCCCCGCTCGGACTTTCCTGTGCTATCTATCTTTCCGAATATTCAGGCAAGAAAATGAAGATGTTTCTTAAGCCGGCGATTGAATTGCTCGCAGGCATCCCGTCCGTCGTCTTCGGTTTTCTCGGCGTTATATACATAGTGCCCATCGTCAGGAATTATCTCGGGGGCTCGGGATTTTCTCTGATCTCGACGTCACTCGTACTCGGGGTCATGATATTACCGACCATCATCAGCATTTCATTCGATGCCCTCGTCAGTGTCCCGAAGACATACCGTGAGGCATCTGCCGCGATGGGCGCCACGAAATGGCAAACCATTTACAAGGTTATAATCCCCTCGGCAAAATCGGGTATACTGGCAAGCTTTATCCTCGGCATGGGAAGGGCGATCGGAGAAACAATGGCAGTTATCATGATCGCAGGGAACGCCCTGAAAATACCGACAAGCATTCTCGATCCTTTGAGGACATTAACGGGCAATATCGCCCTGGAACTTGCCTATGCAACGGGTGACCACAGGCTGGCGCTCTTCTCAACCGGGGTCGTTCTCATGCTCATCATCATGATACTTAACTACATCGCAAACTTCGGAATTAAAAGGAAGATCGCGAAATGAGGATCAATCCCAGGATAACCAACAGTGTCGTCCGATGGCTCTTGAATGCCCAGGCATATTTTACCGTCGGGATCCTTATCGTTATAATTGCGATCATCTTCGTCAAAGGATTTCCTCAGGTCAACTTCGCCTTTATCCTCTCGTTTCCGCAGGACATGGGAAGGCACGGCGGCATATTCCCGGCAATAGTCGGCACGATACAGCTTGCCCTTCTTTCCATACTCCTTGCGACGCCGCTCGGCGTAGGTACGGCAATTTTTCTTACCGAATATACCCGCGAATCGGCATTCACGAAACTGATACGCTTCGGCGTTGAATCACTTGCCGGCATCCCTTCCATTCTTTACGGCCTTTTCGGGTTCATTTTCTTCGTTATCAAGCTCAAGATGGGCTGGTCATTGCTCGCAGGCGTATTAACGCTGACGATCATGATACTGCCGACAATAATCAGGACATCCGAGGAAGCGATCCGTTCCGTTCCGCGCCAGCTGAGAATAGTCAGTTACTCGTTGAGCGCAAGCAAATGGGAGACGATCAAGAAGGTTGTCCTCCCTGCCGCAATGCCGGGAATACTGACGGGTATTATGCTGAGTATCGGCAGAGCGGTCGGTGAAACGGCAGCCATTATTTTCACGATGGGAAGCTCCCTGCGCCTTCCTCTTTCCCTCATGGATTCCGGCAGGACGATGGCCGTTCACTTTTACATCCTGGCACGGGAAGGCATATCGATGGAAAAGGCATACGGCACTGCCGTGGTGCTGGTCCTGAGTATTTTGTTTATCAATATCATTGCCTATTACATAATGAATAAAACTATTGCACGGTATTCATAGGACCGATGGAAACAAAAATAGCGACAGACAAATTGAGGGTATCTTTCGGCGATCTAACGGTGCTGAAAGATGTTACCATTAACGTTGAGAAAAATACGATCACCGGTTTTATGGGACCGTCAGGCAGCGGCAAGTCAACGCTTATCTCGGTCATCAACCGGATGATCGATTTCGAAAATAATGTGAAGATCGGGGGCGATGCAACAATAGACGGAAGAAGCATCCTCGGCGACAACATCAATCCCATCGAATTGCGCAGGCGCGTAGGCACTGTCTTTGCCGTCCCGATCCCCCTGCCCCGCTCGATTTTCGAGAATATCGCGTATGGCCCGAGACTCAAGGGCGTAACAGACCGTACAAGCCTTCATCACATTGCGGAAGAATGCCTTAAAAAAGCCTTTCTTTGGGATGAGGTCAAGGACAGACTAAGTACATCGGCACTTAAATTGTCAGGCGGCCAGCAGCAGCGGCTCTGTCTTGCTAGGACGCTCGCCCTGAAACCGGAGATTATCCTGCTCGATGAACCCTGCTCCGGCCTCGATCCGATATCGACTGCAAAGATAGAAGACGCTCTGAGTGAGTTAAAGTCGGGGTACACGATCATCCTCGTGTCCAACAATACAAAACAGATAGCACGGATCAGCGATTTTTCGGCCTTCTTTTATCTCGGCGAATTGATTGAATATAATACGACAGATAAGGTCTTCACGACCCCTTCCGAAAGCAAGACCGAAGACTATATACAGGGGAAATTTGGATAATGGACAGATTTGCCCTGAGAACAGAAAAGCTTAATCTTTATTACGGTGATTTTCATGCGCTCAAGGATGTCAATTTCCATGTGTATTCCCGGTCTATCACGGCCCTTATAGGCCCCTCGGGATGCGGAAAATCGACCCTCCTTCGCTGTTTTGACCGCATGAACGACCTTCAGGAAGAGGTCCGGATCGAAGGCGACATCTATGTTCATAATGAAAAATTGCGGAATATCGATATAATCAATCTGCGAAAAAAAGTAGGGATGGTCTTTCAGCGTCCCAATCCTTTTCCTTTCACGATCTATGAAAATATGGTGTACGGGCTTAAGGTGCACGGCATGGCCAACAGGCGGACCATGCCGGAAATAGTGGACCGCTGCCTTCATTCGGTAGGGCTCCTTGAGGAGCTGAAGGACAAGCTTCATACACCTGCGCTTGACCTTTCGGAGGAAATGAAACAGCGCCTGTGCATTGCCCGGCTCCTCACCGTGGAACCCGAGATCATCCTGCTCGATGAACCCTGCTCAGCCCTCGATCCGATTGCCACGATGAGAATAGAAGAGCTCATGATGGAACTGAAGGAACGCTACACAATACTTATTGTGACCCATAATATGCAGCAGGCGGCCCGCGTCTCCGATTATACCGGTTTCATGCTGCTCGGGATCCTTGTTGAATTCGGGGAAACATCACAGATATTCACCTCGCCCCGCGACGAAAGAACTGAGGGATATATTACGGGAAGGTATGGATAAGAATCGTTCTACGTTCTGCGTTCTACGTTAAAAAAATTGAAAAATGTCCGATTAATTCGTAAAGAATATATTGAGTCCGGTGAACGTAGAACGTAGAACGTAGAACGAAAACCGCACGGAGGGACAATGGGGAATTTTCTTGAGATAATTGAATGGTTTGACGATACCGGTAACGAGATTGCGCACAGGATACCCGAGGGAGGTTCCGGGGATATCAAGTACGGTGCGCAGCTCACCGTACGCGAAAGCCAGGCAGCGATATTCTTCTATGAGGGAAAGGCATACGACGCAGTAGGGGCCGGACGCTACACCCTCAGCACTCTGAACATCCCTATCATTACAAAGCTCGTGAGCCTTCCCTGGGGATTTACCAGTCCGCTCCGCGCCGAAGTATATTTTATCAATACGAAAACATTTACGAACCTGGCATGGGGGACGAGAGACCCTGTTGCGTTCAAGGATTCGACACTTGGGCTTATCCGCTTAAGGGCCTTCGGGATGTTCAATATCAGGGTTATCCAGCCGTCGCTCTTTATCAATACCCTGGTGGGCACCAAGGCTTCCTATACGGTTCAGGATATTGAAGACTACCTTGGCAAGATGATCCTGTCCCGGTTCAATGATTATCTCGGCGACAATCTCGATACCCTCTTGAACCTCCCGGGGCGTTATGATGAGATATCCGCCGGACTGAGCTCTTTTCTCCAAAAAGATTTCTCGCATTTCGGGATCGAACTGTCGGGACTTTTCATAAATTCAATAACCCCTCCCCAGGAAGTGCAGCAGGCAATTGACGACAAGAGCAGGCTGGCAATGTTTGACGACCTCAACAAACTTCTCAAAATGAAAACCGCAATGGCCATGGAAAGCGCGGCCAGGAATCCATCCCAGGCAGGTGCCGGCCTTGGTATGGGCCTGGGATTTATGATGCCTGCCATGTATGCCGAGAGTATGAAGGCGTCCCCCCAGCCGGAAGATAGCATCAAATGCCCTGAATGCCAGAGCCCTGTCGCACATAACGCACAATTTTGCCAGGCATGCGGACACCACCTGCTCGTTGTTGCCCAATGTCCGGATTGCCACAAGAACCTTCCCGTGAACGCACGGTTTTGTCCATCCTGCGGATGCACAGTGACGAAAAAACAGGAGCCGGTGAAATGCCCTAAGTGCGGATATGAGAATCTTTGCGGTTCGATATTCTGCAACCATTGCGGGGAAAAGACCACGTAACGATGCAGATAGAGCAAGAATGCCCGCAATGCGGAGCTCCTTTAGTCCTTGATGAGACCGACAAGCTGCTATCCTGCAGCTTCTGTAAAACAAGGTTGTTCATGCAGGCCCCGGATCATTTCCGGTATTGCATACTGCCGCACGATCCATTCCTGGAAGATGTATTCTATGTTCCATACTGGCGATTCAGGGGAATGCATTTTCTCTGCAAGACAAGCGGCATCGACAACGGCCTTGTCGACAAAACATTCCTGGCCATAGAAAATTCCGGCCTTCCATCATCGCTCGGTCTACGCGCCCAATCCCTCAAGCTTAAGTTCGCCAGGCCCGGCGATAAAACGCACTTTCTGAAGCCAACCAGGCCCTTTGATCCATCGCTGGCCGCAGCCAGAAACACCGTGGAGTATGAACTGGTCCGTTCCCCGGAAACACGCATCCTCAGGATCTCCGAAGACGATTACGACATCGTCCCTGATGTCCGGCTTGAGATAAAAGAAGAGCGTATCTATCACGAAACGTTCCTGGCAGATACGGTTAGTCTCATCTATGCCCCTTTTTATGTACGCAGCGAGAAGGTGTACGATGGCGTAACGAACGACATTACGGGCGCCCTACCCGGCGCGGTCCTCGACGCCGATACGGTTAATGACGACTGGCACGTAAGTTTTTTGCCGACACTATGCCCGAACTGCGGATGGGACACCATTTCCGGCCGGGACAGCTGCATTGTGTTCTGTACGAAATGCGCCAGGGCATGGCGCGTCACAGAAAGGGCCCTGGTCCCCGCCGAATTTGCCCGAATGATATCGAAAGTCCCCGAAGGCAGCTCTGACCTTTACCTGCCGTTCTGGCGCATCTCGGTCAGTATGACCAGTGTAAAGCTTGATTCATATGCTGATTTTATCAGATTTACAAATATCCCCCGGGTATTGCAGCCCGCGTGGGAAAACAGACCGTTCTATCTCTGGTTCCCGGCATTCAAAACCGCCCCATCCCCGTTTTTGCGGATCGCAAAACAGTTTACTATAGCCAATCCCGAAGAGATGGACGATGTGCTGCCTCATGCATCGGTCGTCCCCGTCAATATGCCGCTTGACGATGCCTTTGACAGCGCAAAGACCATCATTGCCGACCTGACATTGCGAAAGAAGACCTTTTTTCCAACCCTTCAGGACATAACGATAGAAATTCGCGAGTCTTTTCTCGTCCTTGTCCCGTTCACCGATAGTAATAACGAATTGATACAGCCTGATATGAATTTCAGTTTATTCAAAAACTCTATCAGGCTCGGTCAAAATATATGACCGGCCTATAATTACAGGTATTCGATCCGGGACGGGCCGATCGTTATGATCCTGTCGCCCGGCTTAAGATCGAGCTTTTCGGTTACGTTTAATCTAATTCCGCTCCCTGTTGCAGCACCCAGAACTATATGCCCGCTTTGTCTGCATTTATCCGATAGCTCACTGAATGTTCTTTTCTGTCTGATCTCGATAAAATAGAATTGCTGTCCTCCCTTAACGCTCAAGAGATCCTGGATAACTTCCTGCACGCCGGGATTCAGCAATTCCTGGCTGAGAAAATGGGCCCCGAAGCGGGACGTGCAGACGATCTTATCGCACCCGACCTTCTTCAGCAATTCTTCAGAGGCCGGATCGATTATCTCGACCACCGTATTTACCTTATGTATCCGTCCCTCGATGGCAAGCGCGATCGTCACATTGAGGCTGTCCGAAGCCGTTGTATTGTCCCTGCTAAGGACCACCGCATGCCGGGCCTGGTCTACGCATGCGCGTGTCAGCGTTTCATCGCGAACCGGGTTGCCCCGGACATAATGGACCCCGAGTTTTACAAGTTCCGCCGGGAGTTCGTCAAGCCCGTCATCAACGATCACAACCGAGGTGTGGCTTCCAATCGACGGATCGAGAAATAATTCATTGATGAGACTTAAGATCTTCGACACGCCGGGAAAATTGAAGAACACAATGTGATCTCTCAACGAGAAGGAAGCCATGCCTTTCATCTCCTTTGTTTTCGATGTGATAAATGCAGCGGCTATCAGCGACAGGGCGTATCCGAGCAGGCCTATTCCAAACGCCATGACGGGCCAGCCGATCAGGAAACGGCCGCCTGTCGTCTTCGGAAAAAAATCGCCGTAGCCGACGGTCGTCATGGTCACGACTGTATACCATAACCCGTCAAGCCAGGTGACATCCGGGTTTGCCGAGAGCTCAAAATAAAGAAACCCGGTTGTCCCATAGGCAAGGATGGCAAAAAGAAGCACCAGGATCCGTAGCGTTGCCGGTGGGTTCCGGACGAGGTATTTCAAGAAATATTGCATCACGTTGTACATTACCGGCTTTGCCTCTGCCATTCTCTAATAAGCACCATTGCCCGTTCGGAAGCCTCGCTGTTCGCCCACAGTCCGCGCTTCATTTTCTTCGCGGTATCCTGGGCCTGCAAATACACGGTCATGGCGGGAAAAGGATACACCGTATACGCCATCACGAGGCCGTCATCGATCATGCCGAGGGCAACATCATGGTCGTCGGCATAGATCGTGGCAATGTATCGCCCAAATCGGTCTTTAGCGCTATTATTCAGCATTATTCGCAAGGGTTTGTTCGCGAGCGTCCGCTCAAGCGCCTCAAAAGCAGCTTTCGCGTAAGGGCTGACAATATCTTTTTCTATCTTTGCATCAAAGGATTTTATACCCAGTATCCGGAGATGGACCGGCTTCTGTCCCTCTTCGGCAACCAGAACGGTATCCCCGTCAACCACGCGGACGAGGTGTACTATAGCGCCATTCCCGACCTTTCCATCGTGGCCGCTGATGGCCATTTGCTGTGTGTACGCGCCAATCCCGAAAAAGATCGAAGCGCCGACGAGCAGCACTATAAATCCCCAGAAAAACCATGTTGATCGGTTCATGCTGGGATTCTATCGCAAAGGAACGATGGTTTCAACCAAAGACATGCTTTATGTGACGGAATTACCCTCACTTTCCGTCACCCCGGCTTGCCGGGGTCCAGTGTCTTTCAATGTTGTTATGACTGGTTAAGGGAAGGTATTATTTGAGATATGTATACCAGAAGTTATTAATATGATTGATGAAAGGAAACTACAAAGACACTGGATCCCGGTAAACCGGGATGACGGCGGGTGGGGGATGACGGCAGTGTCGTATGTCTGGAAGTGCAATAGATAACTCTGGATAACGGAATTGGGAATTGCGACACAGTCTCGATGCCCCGGGACGCACGGGTGGGGATTAGACGTTGAAGCGGATGTGGAGGATGTCGCCGTCCTCGACGGTGTATTCCTTTCCTTCCAATCGGAGCAATCCCTTTTCGCGCGCTGCATGTTCGCTTCCGCAGGAAATGAAGTCGTCAATATTTATGACCTCGGCCCGGATAAAGCCTTTCTCCATATCGGTATGGATCTTGCCGGCTGCTTTGACGCACTGAGTGCCGTGTGGGATCGTCCAGGCACGCATTACTTTTCCCACGATCGTATAAAAAGTGATAAGGTTCAAAATGCGGTAGCCCACGTGGATGATCTTTTCGATTGAGAATTCTTTCATGCCGTATAATTCCATGTAGGATGATCTTTCTTCTTCCGGAAGGACGCCGAGGTCCTGCTCCAGCTTGCCGGATATATAAACAACTTCCCTACCCCGCTGTCTGGCGGCATCCTCGACCTTCGCCACAGGTGTATCGGCAAGCGCATCTTCATCAACGTTGGCTATATAAAAAAGCGGCTTTGTTGTTATCAGGTCAAAGCTATCGATAACATGCCTTTCATTTTCGTCGAAATCCTCCATCGTCACGAAACGGCCGGAGTCGAGATACCTTTTGATCCGCATAAGGAGCTCCATTTCCGCCTCGCCTTTGTCCCTGGATATCTTCGCAAGGCGTTCTATCTTTCTTATGCGGTCTTCAACGATCTCCAGGTCCGAGATGATTATCTCGGTTTCAACGATATCCATGTCCCTCGCGGGATCTATACCTTCATAGACGTGGGGCACCTGGCCGGCGCTGAATGCCCGTATGACATGGGCAACGGCATCGACATTGCGGATATGTGCGAGAAACCTGTTGCCGAGGCCTTCTCCCTTGTGGGCATCCTTGATGAGGCCGGCGATATCGACAAATTGAATAGTGGTTTCGACCACCTTTTCGGGCTGAAGTAATTTCGCCAGGCGGAACAATCTGCGATCGGGTACCGGGACTACACCCACATTCGGATCGATCGTGCAGAAGGGATAAGGCTGGCATGGAACGGCGAGAGATGTTAAGGCGTTAAAGATGGTAGATTTTCCTGAATTGGGAAGGCCTATAAAACCGCATGAGAAACTCATGGCCTGCCGCTCACTCCGGGCCGCGTTTATTGTAGATGCTCATAGCCTTCGAGGCGCCCCCCGACACAAAGACATCCAGGGCTTCGCACGCTATATCGATGATCTCTGCAAGTTCATGCTGCTTCTCGTACTCGAAGCGTGACAGGACATATTCTTCCGCGGGAATTGCAGGGTTTCGTCCGATGCCTATTTTGAGACGATAAAAATCCTGGGTTCCCAGACTCTCGATTATCGAACGGACACCTTTATGCCCCCCGTCCCGGCCGCCAAGGCGTATCCTTAACTTGCCGAAATCCATATCGAGATCGTCGTGGATAATGATGATCGAATCCGGCGGGATAGAAAATTTCTGGACCAGTTTGGCAACCGGACCGCCGGACAGGTTCATGTATGTATCGGGTTTTGCAAGGACCAGGTCGTCTTTCGACCCGATCCTGCAACCCGAATCCTTCTTTTTAACCGGAATCTTGAAGCGTTCCGAAAAGCGGTCTATCACGAGATAACCGATGTTATGCCGTGTAAACGTATATTCCGAGCCTTTATTGCCAAGCCCGCACAGTAGATGCAATGAGCTGTTACTCCTCTTTCTCCTCTACGGAAGCCTCCGGCGTCTCAACAGCGACCCTCTTCTCTTCCACTGTCGGCGGTATGATGCTGAGGATGGCTATCTCGCCATGCTCGACCAGTTTCACGCCCGGAAGGGAAATATCGCTGACATGGATCGAATCGCCGATATCGAGTTCCGAAATATCGAATAAGATCTCTTCAGGGATCTGATCGGGGAGACACTCGACCCGTATCGATCTCAGATGGATGTCGATAATCCCGCCGAGAACCTCGCCTTTGGCTTTTCCCGTAAGATGGATAGGAACTTCTACCTCAACGGTATGTTCCATGGAAACCTGGAAAAAATCGATGTGCATGATAACTGTTCCCAGGCCGTTCCGCTGTATTGCCTTCACCATTACGGGCCTTTTATCAGCGGCCGTGTCTTCCTGGATCTCCATATTGAAGATGACATTCCTTTTCATGTGACGGGTAATATGCTCCCAATCCCGTGCCGAGATAGTTATCGAAACCGGCTCGATATTGGTCCCGTAAAGAACTGCCGGTATCCGTCCAGCTCCCCTGAGTTTACGCGCGACGCCCTTGCCTGTCGCATTTCTTCTGTCTGCTTTGATCAAAACCTGTTCCATGCTGTTCCTCCCAACTATATAAACAACGAACTTACGGATGCATCACTGTGTATTCGCTTGATAGCTTCACCGAGAATAGGCGATACATCCAAAACTTTTATCTTTTTCGATTCCCTTCCCTCTTCCGAAAGAGGGATCGTATTTGTTGCTATTAATTCCTTAAGCGGAGAATTATTTATACTTTCAATGGCCTTGCCCGAAAGCACGGGATGTGTACAGCACGCATAGGCCACTTTTGCCCCGCCATCAATAAGGGCCTGCGCCGCCTTCACGATCGTCCCGCCGGTATCGATCATATCGTCGATCAATATGGCCGTTCTGCCCCTGACATCGCCAATGACATGCATAACCTTAGATTCATTAGCTTTTTCCCGCCTCTTGTCAATTATCGCGATAGTGGCGTTGATCCTTTTTCCCAATTCCCTGGCGCGTTCCACGCCGCCTGCATCCGGAGAAACAACGACAATATCCCCGGAGATCTTTTTTATGTAATCGAACTGAACGGGAAGAGCGTAAAGATGGTCGACGGGTATATCAAAAAAACCCTGGATCTGACCGGCATGGAGGTCCATTGCGAGTATCCTCGAAGCACCGGCTACGGTTACGAGGTTGGCAACAAGCCGTGCCGAAATAGATGTCCGCGGGATTACCTTCCGGTCCTGCCGGGCATACCCGTAATACGGCATAACAACCGTTATTCTTCCGGCTGACGCCCTCTTCAGGGCATCGATCATGATAAGAAGTTCCATCAGGTTATGATTTACCGGAGGACATGTCGACTGTACCACAAATGTATCCATCCCGCGCACACTTTCATCGATCGAAACCTGTATCTCGCCATCACTGAATTGATTGACCCGCGATTTTGCAAGCTTGATCCCGAGATACTCGGTGATCTTGTATGCTAATTCCGGATTCGCATTGCCAGTCAATATTCTGAGTTTATCCACTCAAGAACCTCCTGAGAATTATGCTGGGGCGGGAGGATTCGAACCTCCGAATGCAGGCTCCAAAGGCCTGAGTCTTACCGCTTGACGACACCCCAATAAATTTATGATTGCGGACCGCCCACTTCCAGTTTATAGGCCCCGAGAACACTATCTTCTATCAGAGGCATATGCCTCCACCCGTTTCTCATCAACAGGGAATACCTTGACATCCGTGATCTGCATCAGTGTACCCCTCCCTGTACGCTATGTGCAATAAAAACAGTCCACATCTCGTTTATTGCCGACAACGATGCCAGACGCGCTTCTTCTTCATTATCGAAGACAGCGAACACCGATGAACCGCTTCCGCTCATCAGCGAACCGAGGGCCCCGGTGCCTTTCAGGACATCCTTGATGCTTTGAACTTGCGGACACATTTTAATAGCGGCCTGCTCAAGATCGTTTTCAAGAATGCGCGCGATTTCACCAGGATTGCTGAAATTCCCCATCAATTTAATATCATTGTGCTCCTTTGTCAATACGATTCTCAAGCCCTCATAGACAGCCTTTGTCGATATGCTGACATTAGGATAAACAATAACGTACCACATATGCGGCAGGACCACCGGGTTGATAATGTCGCCGATCCCTTCCATAATGCATGGCCGTCCATGAAGGAAAAGAGGCACATCTGCACCGATCCGGCCCCCGATAGCATTTAGTTCCTCTTTCGTGATGCCGAGCTCCCAGTGCGAGTTCAATTCCTTCAATACAGCGGCCGCATTGCTGCTCGGCCCGCCAAGCCCGCTTCCGATAGGGATCTTCTTTTCGATGAATATGCGGATGCCGCGCCTGACCCCGGTTGTTTCCTTAAGGGCCCTGACGGCGCGAAATACGGTATTGCCCTCTCCCCGGGGAAGAACATTCCTGTCATCTTCCAGGATGATCTCGTTCCCTGGAATGTCTTCGATATGGATAATGTCCGATAACGAGATAATATCGACGAGGCTTTGCAGATTATGATAGCCGTCCGGACGCCGGGACAGGACCTTCAAATAGAGATTGACCTTTGCGGGAGACAGGACGACCGACGTTTTCATGACCCTTAAAGTATTCCTTCTATCTGAAACTTGTCGTTCGCAAAATTGGGGTTTGCTATAAGGTTTACCTTGGTACCGTACGTCGATTCTATCTGCTCAAGCGACGTCCTTTCTTCCTCGTACAGCAGGTTGGCAACGTCCGTTGAAAGGTAGATATTGAAGATCTTTCCTTCTCCCTTCCTGCATGCGCTCCTGAGCTCCCTCAAGACCTCATAGCAGACGGTGTAACGGGATTTAACATACCCGGAACCCTCACAGTTCGGGCATACCTCAGTCAGCAGGTTCACAACATTATGGCGCGTGCGTTTCCTGGTAAGCTGAACAAGCCCCAGTTCGCTGATAGGATATGCGAACGTTTTGATCCGGTCCTTTTTCAACGTATCCATCAATGACTGAAAAACGGTTTCACGCGATTCCTTGCGTTCCATATCGATAAAATCAACGATGATGATCCCGCCTATATTGCGAAGACGTATCTGGTATGCGATCTCTTTGACGGCCTCAAGATTTGTCCGCAGGATGGTATCCTCGAGGTCTTTCTTTCCCAGGTACCTGCCGGTGTTGACATCGATAACGGTGAGTGCTTCGGTATAATCGAGGACTATGTAGCCGCCGGATTTGAGCCATATTTTTCTTTGCAGGAGCTTCGCTATTTCCATTTCGATGCCGTAGACCTCAAAGATGGGATCTCTCTCATCGAAATAGACAACTTCACATCCCTCTTCGGGAAGATATTCTTTCAGGAATTGCTCAAGCCTTTTATGAATGAACTCATCATCGACGATGACCTTCTTCAGATTGTGGGAATGGAGGTCCCGGACGACCCGGAATATTATCCCGAGTTCCTGGTGCAGAATGGCCGGCGCACGTGACCCTTTTGCCTTTTCCTGTATGCTCTCCCATATACGCTTCAAGAAATTAAGATCGGTTTCGAGTTCGTCCGCGCTCTTGCCTTCAGATGCGGTCCTGCCGATAAGCCCGTATCCCTTGGGGCATATATCCTTCATTACAGCGGCAAGCCGTTTCCTCTCCTCTTCATCCTCGATCTTCCGGGACACACCAATATGGTTCGTTCCGGGCATGAGTACCAGAAGCCTTCCCGGCAGTGTGACCTTTGACGTAACCCGCGTGCCCTTCTGCCCGATAGGTTCCCGTGACACCTGGACGATAAGTTCCTGGCCATCCTCGAGAACGCCCTCGATACGCTCGCCCGCCTCGAAATGAAAATCCGAGCTGTCAAATGCTTCATACATCATGCCGTCGAGTATAATATCGCCGACATAGAGAAACGCCGATTTCTCGAGCCCTATGTCAATGAACGCGGCATCCATCCCGGGAACGATCCGCACGACCTTCCCTTTATAAATACTGCCGACCATGCTGCGGTCATTTTTCTTTTCGATAAAAAACTCTACAAGGGTACCATTCTCAAGAAAGGCGATCCTCGTTTCACTGTACGTAACGTTTATAACAAGTTCAGATGCCATCATTATGTCTCGATTCTATTTTGATAATCCGGGAAAAAGTTCCCTGATTCCATAGCTGTTTAACGCCCTTGCCGCGCCACACATAAAAATATCTGTTCCCTGCCTGTTTCCACAGGGTAATATCGCCTTCCTGGGGACTTGGAGCGATGAGAAGGAACAGATAATCTTTTACCACATCTTTCAAAGAACCTTCAATAAATTCGTACATTTTTATACCAGGCATCAGCCTTTGATTGATGCTCCTCACCGTTAAATTATCGACCTTTACGCCCGGATCGGTCTCTATCTCGATGAATTCATAAAAACTCTCGATCCCGACGGGAAGAGCATCGGTCAGGATTATCTTCGGCAGCGGATGATATTTTCCCTTTGTCCTTATCACTATCCCGGACGCCTTGATGGCCCGCACAAGAATACTCATTGTATCGAGGTGGCCGATATACCGCGCGTCCCCATATTTGCCGTAGCGAAACGTGACCTTATTCGGGGCTGACTCGGCGACAACTGACCCGCCGATATCATTGCCGGCCCTCACCGTTACGGGCTCCATCTTCATTTTGGATGCCAACCCGTCATCCCGGCTGCACTCAAGGCCGCAGCCTGCACAGCCGTTCAGGCAATCTTCGGTCATATCCCCGCATTCGGCCCTCTTGAGTTCCTCCCCGAGAAAGAGCGTGTCAAAACCCATATCCACCACATCCCAGGCCAGTTTCCCATCCATAGCGATAGAGCCGGTATATGTCTTCATATCCATGGAATTTTCCTCGAACCATTGCCGGTATGGCTCGAACGAGAAGAATTCCCGCCATGCCTCGAGACGGACATTCCGCCCATGAAGATATTCGAACAATGGCGACAGCTTTTCGTCTGCCCGCGCGATAATTCCCTCGATAATACTGACGGAGGTATCACGATACCGGACGCGCACGCCCGTTTTTTTCAGGGAATCCTTTATAAGCATGATCTTATCGTTGAGGACACTTTCGTCATCCATTGGAAGCCATTGGAACGGGGTGTGAGGTTTCGGGGTGAACGGCGAGACCGACAGATTAATATCGAAGCCCGCTGCCCGGAACGGGGCGATAACATCGCGGATCGAGCTGAGGTCGTCTTCGGTTTCCCACGGAAAACCCACCATGACGTACAGCTTCAACCGGCGCCACCCGAGCGCCTTGAGTTGCGGCAGTTGCATCACCAGGTCTTCAACATCAATATCCTTGTTGAGGCGGCGGCGCAGGTGAGCGGCCGGCGCCTCGAGTGCAAATGTGAACCCCGTACGCGCCATCTGGCCCATTGCCGCTATCTCATCATCGCCGATACTCCCGATCTTGAGAGACGGCAGACTGACCGAAAGCCCGTTGTATTTTTTTCTTGCATAGTCGATCACATCGAAAAGATGCCGGTAATCCCCCGAACTCAACGATAAAAGGGATATCTCTTCATACCCCGTATTGTGAAGCCCTTCATCGATAACCGCCTTAACGGCATCGAAAGACCGTTCACGGTACGGCCGATACCCGAAACCTGCCAGGCAAAACCTGCACCCGTTGCCGCACCCGCGAGATATCTCAATATTAAGCCTGTTGTGGACGCTGTCGACGGCCGGTATTGGAGGCCGGACCGGATGAAACGCCCTGTCAAGGTCTTTGACATAGAGTCTTTTTGCCGTTGGTGAATATGCCGAATAAACCCCTTCCTGCCTCGACAGTTCGGTTATGATCTTCTCGCGCTTCTCGCCCGCCATATCACGGTACACCGTAAGTATCGAAACTATCGCTTCATCACCTTCGCCGGCGACGATTATGTCAAAAAAAGGTTCATACGGTTTCGGGTTGAGCATTAACGGCCCCCCGCCGATCACGATCGGGTCCGTTCCCTGACGCTCTGCCGAACGTATCTTCACACCGCCAAGAGAAAGCATGTTCAGCACATTGGTCACATTAAGCTCGTATGTCACAGAGAAGCCTATGAGGTCCATTGCCGAAAGGGGAGTTTTCGATTCAAGGGTGGTTAAGGGTGTCCCTGTCTTCCTCAGGTGCTCTTCCATGTCTGCCCAGGGGGCGAAACATCTCTCGCACCACACGCCGTCGATCCCGTTCGAGATCTCATAGAGAAGAAACAGGCCGTAATATGACATTGCTATCTCGTAAATATCCGGGTAGCACAGGGCGAAACGTACCTTTACGTCCTTCAGGTCTTTCCTTACGTGGTTCGGCTCGCACCCGATATATCGGGCAGGTCTCATTATATGTCGGGGAATGTCTATCATTTTAAATACCGTGAATCGTGAATCGTGAATCGTGAGGGAAATGAGGTTTTTACACCTTACGATTTACGATTTACGATCAAAATTTCTTCTTTATCCTTTCCACATCTTCCATAACAATGTTCTGTATCCGGTCGAGGGCTTCGGGTGTGTCTGCTTCAAATCGCAGAACAAGTATGGGCTGGGTATTTGAAGATCTCACGAGTCCCCACCCGCCATCGAAAGTTGCACGGACTCCATCCGTGTCTATGATCGGGTATTTTGCCCGATAGAGTTCAGTCAATTCACGGACTACTTCGAATTTCACGTTATCGGGACAATCCACGCGCATCTCGGGGGTCGAATATGTTTCTGGAAGATCGGCAAGAAATTCCGATACCGGCCTGCCATCCCCCTGCATGATCTCGAGGAATCGTAACGATGCATATATTGCGTCATCATAGCCGAAGAAACGGTCGGCAAAGAAGATATGGCCGCTCATCTCCCCGCCCATCATTGCATGCGTTTCCTTCATCTTCTGCTTGATGAGCGAATGGCCGGCCTTCCACATCACGGGCACGCCGCCGCGCTTCGCTATATCATCAAAAAGATTTCTCGAACATTTTACCTCGGAGATAAATGTCCCTCCCTTGTGCTCCTTAAGGATCTGCCGCGCAAAAATAAGCGTGAGGTAATCACCCCGGATGATGCCGCCTTTTTCATCAACAACCCCGATCCTGTCCGCATCCCCGTCATACCCGATCCCGACATCGGCCTTTTCCCTGAGGATGGTGTCACGCAGCGTCACGAGATTCCCTTCTACGGTCGGGTCTGGAAAATGGTTCGGAAAATGGCCGTCCATTTCACAAAACACTTCGGTGACATCCTGGCCGAACTCCCGCATTATGGGTGCAGCTATCACCCCGCCCGTACCGTTGCCCGCATCAATGACCACCTTGAAAGTCTTTCCGATACTGATATTCGAGCGCAGGTAACCGTAATAATCCTTTACTATATCGGTGTATTCTCCGTACGAACCCTTGCCTGTTATATATTTTCCGGCTTCAATTATCTTTCGCAGATCCTGTATTTTTTCGCCATAGATGGTCGACTTACCAACGGCAACTTTAAAACCATTCATGGTCGGCGGATTATGGCTGCCCGTGACCATGATGCCGCCTTCGACATCAAGATTAAAAAGCGAGAAATAAAACAGAGGCGTCGGAGCAAGACCGATATCCGTGACATCAAGACCGCTTCCGGTCATCGATTCCACCAGGATATCCCTGTAATGCCCGGAACTCAAGCGGCAATCACGGCATATTGATACCTTCTTTTTCCCAAGGGACACCATATATGAGCCAAATGCCCGACCGATATCGCGTACAACGTCATCCGTCAGGTCGCGCTTTACGTCTCCCCTGATGTCGTATTCCCTGAATATTTCCGTATTCATTACAATTCCCCTTACAGAATTTGTGCTGTCGCAACACCCGGACCGGTGCCTTTACCAGGCAGAAAATTCACAGCCCTTTATATGCAAATTAATTGTGAGGAGCGGCTTGCACCGCCGGAGTAAACACCGGTTTTTCCTTCAGAAGCTCTATCATCGTGAGAGCGTTTCTGGCTGCTTTTGATGTACGCCGTGCAAAGGATTCCATCGTTTTGCGGGAGGGCATTGAATGACAGGTATAGTTCACTTCGAGGGTCTTGAACCCCAGCGTATTGACATAATACAGCAGCATGTCCTGTTTTTTTGTCCGCGACGGATAGACCCCGCCTATCCAGTCATCAAAAGAAAAGCCGCTTGTTCCGATCAATATTTCGCCCATTAGTTTTAGTTTGACAAGCAATTTCTATCTACATAATATATGTCAGCGCCCAAAATCTCAAGGCAAAAGGGGAACCGATGGAAAAACAATACGTTATAGACGATATAAGCCTCAAGGAATCGTGGAGGCTCTTCCATATAATGGCTGAATTTGTCGAGGGGTTTGAAGGCCTTAGCGAGATCAGCCCTGCAGTGACCATTTTCGGCAGCGCACGGACCCAGAAGGGCGAGGTGCTGTATGAAAAAACATATGATATTGCGAGACTTTTTGCAAAGAGCTCCTTCAATATAATCACGGGCGGCGGCGGAGGCGTGATGGAAGCCGCGAATAAAGGCGCCAAGGAGGGAGGGGCAAAATCGGTCGGGATAAACATCGAACTGCCCTTTGAACAAAGACCTAATCCCTATGCCAATGTCCGTTTGAGCTACCGGTATTTCTTCGTGCGCAAGGTCATGTTCCTCAAGTACGCTGTCGCATACGTCGTCATGCCTGGCGGTTTCGGCACTCTCGACGAGTTTTTCGAGGCAATTACGCTTATTCAGACAAAGAAGATGAGGCCCTTCCCCGTCATTCTTTACGATACATCGTACTGGCAGGGGCTCATTGACTGGATGAAAGACCAGATGCTGAACCACAGCAGGATCCTGAAAGAGGATTTCGACATCTTCAAGATCATGGACGATCCCCAGGAGATCGTCGATTATGTGAAGAGATTTGTAATTCTGTAAAAATAACGGTTCCCCCACCCATCGTCATCCCGGGGCTTGACCCCGGGATCCAGCGTCTTTATCTTTTTGGGAATTTTAACCTGTTAAAAATAAAAGGAAAAAGACACTGGATTCCGGCGGATGATGCCCCGCCGGAATGACGGACTGGGGTGGATTCCGCCACCCAAAGGGTATCAAAGATCAGCAATGACGGGGTGAGACTGGGTTGTTTCCAATTCCAATATATCCAGTTTTCTCGTGAAAATAAGGTACCCGGTATGGGCGATCATCCGGTCGGTGGGGCGGACACGCTCGGCTACTGTCTTGTATTTCCTTATAAGGATCTCAAGGACCTCTGTATCGCCGTACCCTTCTTCTAGAGTTTTCAGGACGTCTGATATTTGATTGGCGGTAGGGACTATCATTCCTATTGGAGCGCTGCCTTTCAGGCATTCCCTTACCTTGCCGAGCACCATCGATGGCTCCCTTACGTCAATGAATGCCGCGTCAAATTCCTCACCATCGCACCCGGTAAATTCTTCATGTTGGAGTTCGACGTTGCCCCACTCGCAATAACGTTCCATATTCCGCTTAGCGTTCCTGAAATGCCTCTCCTCCTGTTCAAACGAAACAACCCGGCCTTGAGGCCCCACAGCATGGGAAAGAATGTACGTATTAGCTCCGCTCCCGGTACCAACTTCGAGGACATGCGAGCCATTTTTCAGGCCCAGCCGGAAGGCGATGAAAAAACTTTCCTTCGGAAACACGATCTGTGTTTCTCTCTTAAGACCATACATGACTATGTCTTCTATGGTAGGTTCAAAGATGTCGTAGTCACCGATCCGGATCCCGTAAGGTTTTCCAATAAGGTCACTGTAGCGGAGCATACCCCCCTTGCCGTGGAATGATTGGTCGAGTGTAACGCGCTTGAGATATTTTCTGCCGCGCCAGATCAATAATATCAACTGATTGTCTTCAATTTTCCTCATATAATTTCCTTTACCATCCGGTAATATCACTGCTTCTTCTCGTGAAGCCTGTACTCTACGGGTAAAACGACATGAAGCCGGACCTGGACCTTCTTTTTGAAGCTTGTTTTGGCTATGGTGTCCCGGGCATTTTCGTCGAGTATCGAGAAACCCGAGCTGGTGACCACTTTCACGTCATCGGTAGATCCATTTTCACGCACTACGAATGAAAGCATGACCCTTCCTTCCCAGCCCATTCTCCGCGCGCGCTCGGGATATGCAATTCCCTGCATTATCGTTTCGCGTATGAAGGAAAACTGCCGCTCATCGGCGCCGCCCGGCCGTGCATAATTCAGCGTTTTCACATCTCCCGGGCCGCTCCCTGACGATACCGAAGATACATTCCGGTGTGCAGCTGAATCTCCCGAATGCCCTGCCGGCCCGATGAGCCCGGTATCGATATGGCTTGCCTCATTCTTTGACCCGGGTTCCTTACGGGTGATCAATTCATTGTCCCGGACCATATCCTGGTTTCTGGAACGCGAAGTATTTTCCTTCTTTCCCGGCTTTACCTGACCCTTCGGGCGGGCACCGGTGCCTGCCGGGTCATTTCCAACCAGCGTGACAAAATTGAGGTTTATAGCTATCGGGCCTTCTTTTTTCGCATCTAAAAAAGGGATGATCAATACGGCTGCCACTATTATTCCATGCAGCAGAAAAGAGAATACGAACGCCCCGCAGCGACCCTCGGTCATTTCCTGCCTCAAGTAAAAACGTGTCCTTGCATATTTGTAATCTATTATAAATACCGGATGTTGTCAAAAGTTCTTCACCTGTGGTAAATAAGAGTAACGGTGATCTTACTATTATGACGGCAACGAAAAACCTTATCGGGTGCATAACCCCGCAGGACCAGAAAGAACCTCGATGCAAGGATATACATTCTATTGACGGCATATCCATCGAGGGACAGGTCTTTCTTCCCTCGCTTATGCCGTGCTGCGGCCTCTTAGCCCTTCCCTTCTGGGCGAAAGTTTCCGGTTGGCTTATCAATGAACGGCCCGAAGAAGCCCTTATTACGGTAACCGTCACGCTTTTTGACGCCCGGGATAAAATCCTCGCCGATTATTCGGATGCTATCGCTGTCGAGGCCGGACAAAAAGGCACCTTTGATGTAAAGCTCCTCGATTTCCAGGAGATCGCGGAGATGTATTCGATCGTTGTAAGCGATATGGAAATTTCCTGATGAGTTAAGCTTCATGGATTATCCATAGAAAGCGCTCGCGAAACCTTTGAGTATTTTTTAAACGAGGCAATAAAGAAGGGCCTCAAATGCATCAAAGTTATTCACGGACGAGGTCTGAAGTCAAAACGGGCGCCGATAATCAAAGACTATCTGAAAACCTGGATAGTACGGGCTATGCACCGGAAATGGGTGACCGCCTTCTCAAACGCCATAATGCCCGACGGCGGCCCCGGCGCAACATACATTCTTCTCAGAAATAAACCGGACAAAAAGAGAATAACGATAATCGGGTAAGTAAGGGTTACGACCGTGAGACGTGCGGCGTAAGGCTATGGCCTGAAAGCCGGAATGACGCCGAGAAGCGAGCCGGAGACCTAATTATTCCATCCCCGGCTTTATCCCCGTTGCCGTATACGCGAAGTAATCCTTCAATATCTTTCCATGATCAAATGCTATCGTAGCCGGCAGGTCGTTTACCGTAAAGACGGCCGCTTTTCGCGCATCGTCGGCGCCTTTCAGTGTCCCGCTGCCCTCCCCGATGAAAACGACGGAAGCCGTGTGAAACCGGGGGTCGCGGTCTGGGTCCGAATAAACATGGAATTGTTCGATAAGCCCGACATCCAGGGATGTTTCCTCTTTTGCCTCCCGGATGGCCGCAGTTTCGACGGATTCCCCGACGTCAACAAAACCGCCGGGGAGCGCCCAGCCTGGTGGCGGGTTCTTGCGCTCGATAAGAACGATCCCGTTTTGAAACTGTATGATTATATCGACGGTGAGAAGCGGGGTTATCGGCAGGCTCCGCATTACAATCTCCTTTCTAATGCTGTTAACTACCCAATCCGGAATGACGGCGTTAATGATGTTTACAAACAACCTCCCATGTGATAATCAACAATCATCTATGGGTTTCGATCTCGTCATTGACAGCCATTCCCACTGGGGGCCATCGGTTTCGATGGGCACCGTCGTATCGACATCCGAACTGCTCAAACAGCAGAAGGAAGCCGGGGTCGATTACGTTATTATCATACCCTTCCCGTCCACGGCAATCGAAAATAATTCGATCAATGTCCGTTTGCTCGATGAGTCAGGGAGGATCGACGGTTTTTTTCCGTATCACTATGTACGGGAGAATTACGATTCTGACGGATTCGATCCCCTGCCTGCCGAATATTACGGTGGAAAATGGCACTGGATGAGGGGCATACAGGATTCTTCATCCAATTACCGGGTGCTTCAGGATCCCTTGCTTCCCGGGCTCGTCGAAAAGATCGCTGCAACCGGCAAACCGGTTATTTTTGAGGAGGAGCTGGATTTTACCCGGACCTTTGTCGAGATGTTCCCGGATATGACGATCATCATTCCGCACCTGGGGCTTCTCGGCGGGTACCCTCTCGATTTTCTCAAGGCCTTCAGGCACAATGAAAATGTCTACTTCGATACGGCACTCGGGTCAAGCGACACGATCTTCGAATTCGTCCGGGCGATCGGCCCCGAACGCGTTTTATTTGGCTCGGATGTCCCGTTCGGCACGATGAGGAGCGAACTCGCAAAGATCACCGGCCTTTCCTTGAGCGATAAAGATAAAGAACTGGTCGTGTCCGGTAATGTAATTAGGCTGGCGCGGCTGCCTTTATAGAAGAAAAAATTGCGGGCACCGACTGGCATACCTGCAATTATTAAGAACAGTTAAGGGGTATGGAATGGGATTCTACAGATCTCCGGATGCAACCCGTAACATCAGCAGGCGTCAGTTTTTGAGGATAGCGTCGCTCGCCGGGGGCGCCGTTGCGCTTGCGAAAGTACCGGACGTATTCGCACTTTCGGCAAAG
>CAIQJW010000235.1 GCA_903872255.1 uncultured delta proteobacterium
GGCCTCAGCTTGTTTACTGTGGATTCCCGAAAACGATCGTATTTTTCCCTCCGTCATTTTTCTGCGTCTCTCCTTTGAAATTCAGGGATTTTTGTTTCGTAATAGAATTCTCGCTCACAATCCGGACATTCCAGGAATACGTTGCCATCTGTAAATCGTTGCTCCATAAAGGTGGAAGGATGATATTTACAGAACATCTCCGATAGGGACATTGTTTTGTGAATCAAGTTGTTCTCCTTCTGTTTCATTCAGACTCCTTAATAATTTCACGTTTGATGGTCGGTCAATCCGGCGCGCTACTTCATAAAATGAGTTGTATTGTACACAAAATGCAGTGCTTTGTGAGTAAGCAACCGTAAACTATTGGCGTAGTCGATCATTGATTTCTTTTATAGTGGGGGTAGCAGGGGCGCAATTATAACAAGGGCCTTCGGTGACATTTTTCGGAAATGTCGATTGGGATTATTGCAGATATGTTACAATCTAAAACTACACAAGATAATGTATGGCATGGCGGCGAAAAATAAGGTGAAAGCGCAAGTATACCGGTAATGTTTGCTTAAAGTAGTTTATTCCTGATCGATCAATCCCTCTCTGATAGCGAGTTTTATGAGTTCGGATTGGTCTTTGAACTTCAGTTTTTCCATTATGCGGTGACGATAGGTGGCGATTGTGCTGGGGGCTAGGAAAAGAATGTCCCCAATTTTGCGATTCGATTTCCCCTCGGCGATAAGCTGTAATATTTCCCTTTCCCGGAGTGAAAGGCAGGACAGGACCTCCCCGTCCGTATCCTTAACCCCCGTCATGATATATTCATCGATAGCCGACCCGTTATCCGAGAAGTTGAAGTACTGCTTTCCGGCATGAACATCATTGATCGCCCGTACGAGTTCTTCGCCGGCAAATTCCTTGAGAAGGTAGGCCGAGGCTCCGGCCTTCATAGCCCGCGAAACATGCTCCTGAGATGAGTTCATCGTGAGTATTATCACCCGGGTGGCCGGGCATTCCCTGCGGATGGCTTCTGCGGCGTCTATCCCGTTCATTTCTTCCATCATTATATCCAGCACTGCGATATCGGGTTTGTTCTTGATGATTTCCCGATAAGCATCACGGCCGTTCGAAGCTTCTCCAACGACCGTCATATTATCCTGTTTTTCGAGAAGAAGTTTCAGACCCTGCCTGAACATGACATGATCATCTGCCAGATAAATGGAGATCATACTCACCCCTTAAGAAATACTAATCTACGCTAAGCGTACAATACCTGTCTACAGAAAATGAAGCATTGTGATGTAGCCCGGACCTTAAAAAACGCAATCTCCTTATCTGAAGATACTTAGCGTAACAGTGGGTCTGTCAATTCCTACCATACCATTGTCCGGGGAACGGCGATGTCGACATCGTACAGTGCCGGCCGTATCGGTTCCATCATCTATCCGGCAATGATCGGCTGGATCGCCGTAGAAGGTTCGATCGGTGCGGGCATCATCACCCGTGCACTTCCGTACCTGGTGGCAACGTTGCCGCCCGGTATCCTTAATCGGGGACAAAATGCACGATCCCATGGCATAAAAAAGTTTTGGGTGTGCGGTACAGGTAATCGGGGCGCCTTCCATTCAAACAACACTTTAAAGCAAATTTGTAATTTATAATACTTTGTCTACAGCATCTGTCAAAACTCAACTATAGCGCTATCCCCCTATCCGGGTGAAGATGAGGATCAATAGAAGTACCACCCCGCGAAGATGAGGAGATAACCATGAATATTTTCCCAGGAAAGCGTACCGCTTGTTGCCTTGCTGTTATCCTGTCGCTGCTTGCCGTCCCCTTTGTGGGCGCCGCCGCGGAGTACCACGTTACGAACACCAACAGTTCCTGGATCCGTCCCTTTTATGCCTACGGCATATACGTGAACCGGGGTTTTTTTGCCATCAATACCCTGTCGGGCGATGTGAGCGGGACGGCGATCGGGGCATTTTATGGCAAAGGCTACGGTATTTACGGAGAGGATATCGCAATTGGCACCCTCTCCGGCACCGTGAGCGGGACCGGGGTCTCAGGCGGGCTCTTTGGGTCATACGCGTCGGGCTACGGCCTCTATTCGGACAGGGACATCGCAATTGGCACCCTCTCCGGCACCGTGAGCGGGACC
>CAIQJW010000236.1 GCA_903872255.1 uncultured delta proteobacterium
CGACCTGACTTTGACCCTGTCTTCCTCGCCTGCGACATCGCCGATCTTTACCCGTCAAGCTTCGACCTGGCCGTAAGCCTTTTCAATGTCGTTTCGTACATCTTGAACATCGAGACGCTGCTTGACTTCTTCTCCAGCATACGCAAAAGACTTCTCCCCGAAGGTGTCTTTGTCTTCGATTGTTGGAACGGTGTCGCGGCCATCCTGGACCCTCCCAGGGAACAGACAAAAAAGGTCAGGCTGACGGATGGTTTGTCAGCCGAGATTACCAATATGCCATCGCACGGGCCTTCCCGGGAAATCATTATTATGCACAACAACGTTACGATAACCGGGACAACAGGCGAAACATCCCGGTTCGCCTATGACTATACGCAGAGACTCTGGACACCGGAAACGCTGAAAGATCTCCTGGACCTGAGCGGTTTCCAAACTATGTCCGTCACCAATGCCATCGACCTGAAAACACCCGCTACACCGCAGACATGGAAAATAGCATTCACATGCCGGAATGGGATCTAACATGACAAAACTTCATCTTGGCGCCGGTAACATTCACATACCCGGCTATATCAATGTTGACATCCTTGGAAGGGCGGAATGGAAACCGGCCAATTGATGATGCTCAATGTCATTGCCTAGAAGCCGGACAGAGACGATGGGGGAGTTCTATGAAAATAGCTTACGTAACTGAATATGGCAATTGGCTGAAAAACCAGATGTTTCTTGAAACCGCTTCGTGCAACGTTAACAACGTCCTCGACAGGTATATCGCCCTGAAGGACTTCCTTGCGAAACAGGACATTGATCTCAATACCTTTGACACATACAGTTCCATAGACGAAGTAGATATCTGGCTCATGCAGGAACCTACTCCGGGCATCCTCGAGTTCATACTTAAGAACAACATCGATCTGTCTCGCGTCATCTATTTCCTCCATGAGCCGCCGGTCTATAATTACTGGGGATGGGACTACATCAGAAAGAGCCACTACCTCTACGAAGCCATTTTGACATGGGAAACAACATCCACAAAATCGAACGGGAAATTCTTCCACTACCATTTCCCCGTCAAGTTCGACCCGGGCAAGCGTGAACACTACCTGAAAAAAGAGAAAAAGAACCTCTGTCTCATCATGCATTCCAATAAAACCTCTCAGGTACGGGGCGAGTTATACGGCTTACGAAGAGATGTGATCAAATACTTCGAGAACAGGGGCGACCACCTCCTGGACGTGTATGGCCACGGTTGGAACAACGATAAGGCCCCGTTGGCTTTTTTCACAAATCTCTACAAAGGGACAACGCCGGACAAGCGTGACACTTACGCCGAATATTACTACTCCTTCTGCATAGACAACTGCATCTCCCCCGGTTATATCACCTACGACCCCCTTATCAGCATGGTCACCGGTATTGTACCCGTATACATGCCAATGCCCGACTCCAAGGAATTCATACCTGAAGACACGTTTATCGACATGAGCCGCTTTAAGACCCTCGATGAACTTACAGATCACCTGTTGTCCATCAAAAACACCGATGAATATGAACAATTAAAAAAGAACGGTTGGGAATTCGTCACGTCCGAACGGTATCATCCATTCACCGTCGAGAAGTTCTCGCAGGATGTTTTTACCGCCATTCGATATGTAGCGGAAAGGCTGTCATCGCGAAGGAACGGGAAGATCACGATGATTTCACCCGAGAAAGCTCAAAAATATTTAAATCCTCATTTTACCGGCATTCTGCCGATGAAAAACGGCATCCGCTATGATGAGATGGACCCTGAAAAACTCTTCAGCCACAAAAGGTTCGATCTTGCGGCAAAATACATCTACGTAAAACATCGGGACATGGGCGTTGATTGCGATTGGGCACGACGACTGTACTCGGAGCACATCAAGGCATTCAACGGATACCTGGAGCCTGACGGCTCGGGGAAAAAAGGCGAAAAGGCATTCATCGATTCCTTCGACACCACGATCGATTCTATCCGGGTAAAGGGGTTTGATGACGCCCTTTCCATGCTCCCCATCACGCAAAGCGGCGACCTTATCGAGGGTTCCCACAGGTTGGCGGCTTGTACGTATTACCGTAAACCCGTCAAGACGCTTGGCTTTTCCTTTGATACCTGGGCCTATCCATACGATTTTTTCCTTAAGAGGGGTCTTTCCGCTAACTATTGTGACGCAATGGCCTACGAGTACTGCAAGCTCAAAGAAAATACCTATCTTGCCCTATTGTTCCCGTCCGCGGTTGGCCACGACGATGAGGCCAGAACGATATTGCAGCAATACGGTTCTATCTTCTATGAAAAAGAGGTTCGCCTTTTCAATAACGGGCCCCTTCTGTTGATGACACAGATCTATAAGAACGAGAACTGGCTGGGCGACCTCTCGAACAACTTCGGGGGTGCACATACCAAAGCAAGGGAATGTTTCAGGAGCAATTCTCCCCTGCGTGTATTTCTCGTCGAGACCGACAACCAGCAGGGGCTGAAGGATGCCAAAGATAAGATCCGGGCAATCTATAAGATATCGAACCATTCCATTCACATCAACGACACCCACGATGAGACCGTCCGGGTTTCGCAACTTCTTTTCAACGAGAACAGCATCCACTTCCTGAACCACGCAACACTAAAGGCCTTACCCCAATTTCAGAAACATTACAGGACACTGCGGCAGGCTTGCGCGGGCAAGGACCATAATGAGGTGGAGCTTCTATGCGTGACCGGCAGCGCCGTTATGGCACTGTATGGTATCCGCGACGCACGGGACATCGATTATTTCCATTTCGGGAACGCGCTGCCCGAAGACCCTGCAGGAGGCCTCGGCAGTCACAACAAAGAGGTTCATAATTATACCACGACCCGTGACGATATAATTTTCAACCCTGAAAACCATTTTTATTTCGACAACTTCAAATTTGCCAGCCTGGATGTGGTCCGGACAATGAAGGAAAAACGTGGTGAAGAAAAGGACAAGGTTGACGTTGGTCTCATCCGTAACTTTTTAGGGGCAACGCAGGAAGATCCTCGCGAAAAACAGGGCAGCGTGCCGTTTCTGTCGCACACGACCCCTTTGGTTTCTATTATACTTCTCAATTACAACGGGTTTGAAGATATCCGCAGCTGTATCGATTCTATTTCGAGGAACACCCCTGAATCCCACGAGATCGTTGTCTTTGACAACGCGTCAACAGACAGTTCACCGACTTACCTCCGGTCACTGCCTGGGATCTTCCTGGTCGAAAGCCCTGTCAATCTGGGATGTCCGGCAGGCAGGGCGCAGGCAATGACATACATCCACCCGGCAAGCAGATACATTATATTCCTTGACAACGACACGGTCGTTACAAAAGGCTGGATAACAAAATTCATCACCCACACCGAGCGTGACCGGACAATCGGCATAATGGGCCCGCGGTCAAATTACGTATCCGGGACACAACTCGTCCGGGATGTATCATACAGCAATATCAAAGAGCTTGAATCGTTTGCACTGCAGTGGTCTCTAAAGAATAAAGGAGTATCGACACCGACGCACAGGCTTATCGGATTCTGCATGTTCATCACCCGCGACGTGATTGAAAAAGTAGGTTCCATTGATGCTTCTTTCGGCAAATTCGGCTTTGAGGACGATGACTATACCTGGAGGACGGTAGTCGCCGGATTCAAGGCCATGATAGCGAACGATGTTTTCATACACCACAAAGGCGGCCCTCAAGGCCAGGGCAACAAAGTATACAACGAGGCGATGTTGGGGGCATGGGAAACATTCAAGAACAAATGGGGAATACCCGAGGAGGTATCCTATGGGAACCCTATTATGTTTTCTGCCATTTTCGGTCAACCTTTCAATAAAGAGAAGCACTATATTCCACTCGTTTCGAAACGCGATGAAACATCCTATCATGAATTTGGAAAAGGGAACGTTTCAATCATAGTCCTCACGCGCAATCAGCTCGACTATACAAAAAAGTGTGTCAAAAGTATCTTCAGGCACACGCCTCAGGTCCACGAGATCATCTTTGTGGACAACGGGTCCGCAGACAACACGGTGTTGTGGGTCAAGAGGTTCATAAAGGAGAATAAGAACTGCAGGCTGATAGAAAATAAGGGGGACCTCGGTTTTGCTAAAGGGTGCAACCTCGGCATGGAAGCGTCAACGGGAGAGTTCATCGTCCTTCTGGGAAACGACGTCGAGGTTTCTCAAGGCTGGCTGTCCGGTATGCTTGAATGCCTCGAGGCCGACCCCGGGGCGGGTTTTATCGGCCCCATGGCAAATCTTGGCCACAACATGCAGAAAGCGGTCGTTGAAGGGTACGGAGCTGCCGGCTTGGATAAAGCGGCATTGTTTTTCCGGGAAAAATACCGCAACCGAAGGATACCCGGCCGTAAGCTCGAAGGGTTCTGCCTGTTCTTTCGCAGGACGCTCGTGGAGAAGATCGGTCTTTTTGACGAAACCTTCACGACGGACGATCTTGCCGCTGAAGATATCTGCCTGAGGGCGGCGTTGGAAGGCTGTCAAAACTATATTGCAGGCGATATTTATGTGCATCGCAATTTGGACAGGGTACTGTCAAAGGACAGGACCGCTATCAGTCGCAAGTGGACGCTCAGCACGGCAGAACCGGAAGGGGAAAAACTCGCCGTACTGAGGGCCGCGGAAATAGCCGATGAAGCCTATCATAAAGGAGATATTGAACAGGCGGTGGAAACTCTTGTCAACTGTATCAAGGTTTCTCCCGATGCAAAAGAGATCTACTATATGCTCGTCAGGATCTTTATAGAGACCAAGAGATTTGCCGAGGCCTGGGACGTTGTCGGAACAATGCCCGGTCCCGTCCGCGATTCCATCAAGGGGTTGGAGTGCTCCGCCTACGCAAAAGAAGGTCTCGGGTTGGACGAGGAAGCCGCCCCGTTCACCGGGATGATGCTTGCATTGGACGGCAGATACTCTTGTGCGCTCAATATGAAAGGCGTCCTGGCATATAAAAAGGGAGACAGGGAAACCGCACAGGATTTCTTTCAAAGGGCCACAGAGGCCGACCCAGGTTACGGAGAGGCATATACGAACCTAGGAGTCCTCTACTGGGGCATGGACAGGAAAGATGATGCCATGGCAAATCTTCGAAGGGGCTTCATACTGTCGCCGATCGTACCCGATGTCAACTCGCTTTATTATTCCGCTGCGTCATCCCTGGGTACATATTCCGAAGCGGAGACAGATCTCAGGGATGCCGTTGCGCTCTACCCCGACAGCAAGAACCTCGCTTTCCTGCACATAGATTCACTCATACAGCAGGGAAAACCTGCCGAGGCCATGTTAAGGATAGAGGACGCGCTTGACCTTTTCGGTCCCGACGAGGGAACGCTTAATGCGGCCCTCGCGGTTCGCGAAACAATAGGGCCCCTTCAGATTGAAAAAGGGTTAAATAAAAGCACACTATCCCTTTGTATGATCGTGAAAAATGAAGAAAAACACCTCGTCAAATGTTTACTCAGCGTCCGGGGCATTGTGGATGAAATAATTGTCGTCGACACCGGCTCCACAGATAAGACCATCAGTATTGCCAAAGTCTTCGGGGCCGGGATTTTTGAATTCCCCTGGACAGGGGATTTTTCCGCGGCCCGCAACCAGTCCCTCGTTAGGGCCAGCGGGGATTGGATCCTTGTCCTCGACGCCGATGAGGTCATCTCCAGCCTCGATCACGGACGCCTTCTTAAGACAATCGACAGAGGGGACGGCCGGCCGGTAGCTTTTGACATTATCACCCGGAACTATCTTGCAAGACCCGGATCAGCGGGGTGGACGGAAAATGACGGGTCGTATCCGCACGAGGAAAAGGGCGTCGGATGGTTTGGGAGCAATAAGGTCCGGCTATTCAGGAACAACGGCCCTGCCCGGTTCGAAAACCCGGTGCATGAACTTCTCGAAGCATCCTTGAAAAGAGCCGGGATCTCCATCGAAAAGTGCGATATACCCATCCACCATTACGGCAGACTAGACCAGGATAAGCTCCTCGCGAAGGGCCGGGACTACTACCTGCTGGGGAGAAATAAATTGGAGCAACGCGGCGGCGGGGACTATGTGGCACTCCGGGAACTGGCTGTTCAGGCGGGTGAGCTTGGCATATTTGCCGAGGCCGTTGACCTGTGGCAGCAGGCACTGTCCGTGCGGCCGGACGATGTGGACGCCCTGTTCAATTTAGGGTATAGCTACATGCAGATCGGAAAATATCGGGAGGCGCTGCACGCATCCAGGCGGGCCGTTGAACTTTCACCTGGTACAGAAGATGCCGTGCTGAATTACGCGCTGTCTGAAATGTTTCTGGGCGATGCGCCGAAAGCCGCTACTTTACTTGAAGAATTCCTGTCAAACGGGAAGGAACACCCTGTGCTGATGGTCGTCCTCGGAACTTCATACTTGATCTGCGGAAACAACGACAAGGGACTGGCTATATTTAAAAAGCTTGCAGAAAAACAGATAAACCCCGTTGCGTATGCGAATTCCTTGTTGGAGCAGCTCATTAAAAGCGGCCGGTTCGACTATTTCAATAGACTTGTTGACGCAGCAATATCAAACAATATTGCAGATCGAGAGACACTGCGCCGTCAGGTAACGCCTGCCCTGAACAAAATTGCCAGAGAATTTCAGGTTAACGGGAAGACGGACCAGGCCCTGCTCATCCTCAATGCGGTATTTGAAAACAGATTGAACAACGAGGAAACCGGAAGCCTGTTTGAGGCATTACAAACGATCTAACGCTGAATTTAGGATCTATTGAGCCTGGCTGCCGCGAAGGCCTGCCGCCAGGTTCATGTTGATGTCGATTATGATCTTCAGTTTTTCCGGCGCGGGATGCGCCATGATATCGATGATGGTCTTGTCTATAAAAACGCTCAGGTTAAGGATATTCTCCCTGACCTTTACCGGCAGGGGGTTATCGTCCTTTAAAAGCTCCTCCTGAAAAATGGTCCATATCTTCTGGTTGAATGTCAGGGCACCGTCAAGCCGCTGTGCACGCCCCTCTTCCCCCCAGAGCTCCTGGCATTCCATCAACAGGCGGGCGGCCTTATTGAGGACTGCCGCCTCGAGTTCCCTGCCTGAGATCGTAGTTTTCGCGGTCTGTTTATACGCGTTGAGACCCTTTCCTGGCATGCTCCATTGCCCCCTCTTCGTATTCTATCAATTTCCTTGCCAGCTTCAACGCCGGATAATATTTGCCCTCGATGATCAAACTGCTGATCTCCGTGAACATCACGGCGGTGCTCGGGGCCGCCACCACGATATCCTTCACAAGCGACCAGTAGATGTTGTGTTTCCCGACCAGTTCCTTGCCGTCAACATACATCAGCTGGATTATGAAATATACCCTTTTACATGGCGTATCGGCGTCTTTTTCCCGAAGTATGTCCTTGTCCCGGAGCACCGGCACCTCATTCTCGATGATGAGATCACACTTCGTGCCCCCGTTGGCGACCACCGCCCCGCCGATAATAAGCCTCTCGTGCGGTTTGAGTTTTATCTTTAGAGCCATAACAGTCCCTTTACTTTTCGTATATGCCCTGTGTATTGCCTAAGGGAAAGAACGGAGGATAACTCACCTTTGTCAGCTCTCCCTTTACGGACGGTTCATACACGGCCGCGGCATTATCGCTATCGGGCGCCTTTGGCTGTTGCTGTCTCTGAGGCGCCTGCTTGTAACGGTCCACATTCACTCCCAAATCTATTTTGCCTATTGACATTTTACCACCCCTTTCTAGGATGTGGAGGGAGGGGAATGTATTCCCCCCCTTCCGGTTTTATACGTTTAATGCTACTGGAACAATCTCAGGACCGACTGTGCCGCCTGTGCCGAGAGACTAAGTGCCGTCGTGCTCAGTGACTGCCTTGTCTGGAGCATGAGCATGTTGGCGCCTTCCTCGTTGGTGTCGGCGAGTGTCAGCTTGTCGGCGCCTTCCGTCAGGGTGTTGATCATGCTCGCCGAGAAATCCTGGCGGACGGTGATGATGCTCAGGGCTCCGGACATCTTCGAACCTTCCTGGCTCATCGTGTCAAGTGCCGCATCAAGCAGATCGAGGGATGTGTTAATGTTGTCCTCTGCAACACCCGTAGTCCAGGCTGCTACACCAATTCCCAGACCGGCTGTTGCCGATGCGTCAAAACCATTAACGGTAAGCGTATTGCCTTCAAACTGGACCTCCATATCGACGTTGTCGAGCAGGTTTTTCCCTTTGTACCCTGAATCCCCCGCCACTGCGGTCATCTGGGTAAGGAGATCGTTAAACTGATCCATGTAAGTTTTCAGTTCACTGTCAGCTGCAACCAGTGATTCAACCATTGTTGTTGCTGAAGATTCAGATACGTCGGCAAGACCCACATCGGCGGCGGCGGTGCCTCCAAGCCCTTTCGCAAATGACACGACACCGTTGTCTGCCGTCAACGTATATCCTGCTGTTCTCAATGCGAGAACTCCGGCATTGCTGGTGGTTGTGAATTTATTTGCGAGATTGATCGCGTCCACAACGTCATTGCCGGTTCTCTCAAAATCAAGGGCTCCATAAGCGCCGGCGTTGTTGGTAATTGTGGCTGTGTAGGTACCATTTTCTGCCGTAGTGGAGGTCAAGCCGCCTGTTGCTTTGGCCACGATATGAACCGTGTTGGCCGTTGCGCCAGTAGCAGTGTAGATACCGCCCTGCTGGGTATTGATTTGCGCAAAGAGGTTATTCGAGGTCGCTTCCGCATCACCGCCTATAATAAATGTATAACCAGTAGCGGCACCACCCGCGCTGGCGATATACGTCTGCCCACCGACTTTGATCGTTTCGCCCTGTGCCATATTTGCGCCAAGCAAAATGTCGACACTGGCAACTGTACTTTCCAACCCACCCACGCATGCTACGAGGGTTGATCCGGCGAGCGTAATCGTATCGCCGATCGCGACGCTGTTGAATGCAATATCCACAGTAGTGAACCCGGTGTTTTCCGGTGCGGTCAGCGCCGACTGCGCGATACCTTTTGCCTGTTCGATCATGGCCGTGATCGCCGAGATGCCTTTGTCGGCGGCGGTGATCGTCTGGACTGCCTGGCCCATGGCGTCCTTCAAGCTGGAGATCTTGGACGCGCGGTTGGTTAATGCCTGTGCTGCAAAGAAAGATACGGGGTTGTCGATTGCCGAGTTGACCTTTTTGCCCGTCGAGAGACGGTTCTGTGTGCGGTTCATAAGATCGACGGTGCCCTGAAGGCTTAATAGGTTTGACCTCATTCCGGATGTTAATGATACGTCGTTAAGCGCCATGTCTGTTCTCCTTTTCTAGGATTTTTTTTTCCCGGCGATCTCGCCAGGGGTTAAAACCTTTGTGCCCATTCCCTTAATCGTTTTTACCTCCCAGGTGAGCACTGTTCTTATCTTCATGAAAGGGTTATCGTACCATCAAAAAAAAACTTAAGGGGAAATGTAAGACACGGCGAACGGCGAAAGGCTAAAGGCGAACGGCTAAAGGCTAGGGGGGGGACTGACTGTCCTGCGAGATCGGAACGTTTACAGTCGCCGCGGTAATTTGCACCCGAGATGTTATCCATCGACGTGATAAGACCACGCGTAAGACAAAGCCCGAGTGCGGGAACTGTGGCGAAAGGGCTTGAAATTGAGAACAATTAAGTTGTATTGGAAGGATTTTTTAAGGGAATACCCGGTATATGTCTTTTAGTGTTTACTTGTAGAGACAGGTCACCTCTCAACCCTTTTTCAGACCAGTGTAATATTTTTGGGCATTACCCGGGGACAGATTTCTTTCATCTTCAATTTCTTTCATAAATTTCCCAAGGCCATAATTCTCGATAATCTCTTCCATGGCCCTAAAGGTATCAATGTCGATCAGCACTGCTTTTTTTTTGTTATTGGCCGTGACGATATATTCCTTTTTAATTGGAAGCATTTTTTAACCTCTCTGTAAAATTGATCATTTATCTCGGTTTATTATACATCGCGCACCCGGTATGAAGCAATAATTGCACAGACAATACAGTCGGTTCTGAAATTGTTCCGGTAGCAGCCGGAAAAGCGTCTGTTCAAACTAAATAGACCCTTGTACTAAAGTTTGTCTGCCTTCTTCCGATAAATATATCATGGACAGTATTACCACAGCCGACTCCCTGTTTTTCGCGACTATGCCGAGCGCGGCACAGTACGACAGCCTTTCGGGCAGTGCACTGGGCAGGGGCATCGACAGGTACGCTGCCGGGGATTACAGCGGCGCGGCCGGGGAATTCCGCCGCACCATAGCCCTGTCGCCCTTTTCCGACAATGCCCTGAAGGCGTTTGAATACCTTGCAAATGCACTTGTAAAGAACGGCAAAACGTCTGAAGCGATAAAGACATACAAGCAGGCGATCAGGGTATTCCCGTCCGCAGACGGCATGAACCTGAGTCTCGGGAACCTCCTTTACAGCGAAGGGCTCTACACGGAAGCAGTCGAACAATACAAGGCCGCCGTCAGAAAGAACCCGAACCTGAGCCAGAACATCTATTCTCTCGGCCAGGGGTACCTTGCCATGGACCTTAACGCCGATGCGGAGGTCGAGTTCAAGCGGGCCGTTCAGCTCTCCCCTAAGGATTCGGGCGGTTACTATGCCCTGGGGCAAACCTACCGGAAGATGGGACGGTTTGCAGAGGCACAGCAGGAACTTACCCGCGCCCTGTCCATCGACAAGGATTCTGCCGAAGCTCATTTCGAGCTCGGGATGGTATACGCCGAGTTGCAGCAAGCCGACGAGGCCGGCAGCGAGCTCGATATCCTGAGCAAACAGTCTTCGCCGCTCTATACCGAGCTCCTTGCAAAGATATATGAGACCTCCGAACCCAGGATCATCGCCGCCTATTCTGCCGGTCTCAACCTTGCCGCCCCCGCAGGGACAAAATTATCGGCCATCGATCACTCGCTGACCGCACCGGGTGCAAGCAAGAATTACACACTCACCTTCGTCTTTGATAAGCAGATGGACGCGGCATCTGTCAGGAACACAGGTAACTGGAGCATCGGCCGTTCAACAGGCACAAGGACCGGCGGCCTCTACAACTGGGGCATAAAGGTACCCGAAACGGAGGTAAGAATCTCTTCCATTCCGGCACGCGTTACCTACGACCCGGACAGCCTGACCGCAAAGGTCACATTTTCTATCACCCAGAACAACGCAGGCGACGGGACCATCGACCTTTCTCACCTTGTCTTCAAATTCATGGGTTCCGACGATTACGGCAATACGATGGACACTGCAGCCAACGAGTATAACAAGATATCAAAAATAGTGTAGAAACATCCACAACCCCGCCGCCCTGGGCAAAATCCCGCAAATAAAGTCTTTCCTAAAAAATATCAGGCCGGACACTTAGAATACTGTCTTCGCCCATGAAAAGTATAGCAAGGGAAAATATACTACTAAACTGAAGCAAATATGCGGTACTATATCATCGAGATTTACTAAAGGAGATGCCATGACTATTTTGGATCGCATCACCCAGAGGCCGGATGTGATGGGGGGTAAGGCCTGTGTCCGCGGAATGCGCGTCACCGCCGGCATGATAGTCGGTCAGATCGGTGCTGGCCATTCTATCGAAGAGATACTCGAGGATTATCCCTACCTTGAGCGAGAAGACATATTGCAGGCACTTCGCTACGCCGCCTGGCGGGCAGAAGAACGCGAGATCCTACTGGCTAACGCATGAAATTTCTCACTAGATTCCGGCAAGCCGGGATGACGGCGGGGGTGGGTGCCATTGGCGCGCCGGCAGTCTACGATGTCGTGGCACTTACCATTTAGCCTTTAGCCTTTAACCTTTAGCCTTTCGCCTTTAGCCTTTCGCCTTTCGCCTTTACCCACCCACTCTTTCCGGATACGTGAAGACATTTCCGCTAGGATTGCGCAATGATCCGATGAGTGTGATCCCGAGTGCGTCTGCGACCTGGATAGCGAGTGACGTTGCGGCGGACACGCCGGTCAGGATCTCCGCCCTGAGGCGCGCTGCTTTCATGACCATTTCATAACTCAGGCGCGAGCTCAGATGGACAATTTTCGCTTCGCCAATCCTGCCGTCTAAAAGCAGTTTCCCGATAGCCTTATCAAGCCCATTGTGTCTCCCCACGTCTTCGGAGAAAGACAGGAAATTTCCCCGGGCGTCGAATATCGAGGCGGCGTGTGTCGCTCCGGTTGAGCGGCGTGCCGCCTGCTTTTCGACCATAACGTCCTGCATCGCGAATAATTCCGGGAATGCCACCGTTACGGTCTTCTCGATTTTTGAGATCGAGGCCGTCAGATCGCGTATCATATCCGAACCGCACAGGCCGCAGCTTGAATAGCTGGTGAATTGTTTCGGCCTTTCCCGCACCGGTCTTTCCTTTCGCGTGTCGCTTAGAAAAATATTTACCTTATTCGTGGAAATGTCGCTGCAGTAATTTGCACCCGAGACGTCGTCCATCGACGTGATAAGGCCGTCTGTAAAACATAAGCCGAGGGCGAGCGCCACCTCTTCCCCCGGCAGGCGCATGGTCATATAGAAAGGCAGGTTATCGATGTATATTTCGAGGGGTTCCTCGATAGCAACCTGTTCCGTGATATGTAGGAAGCCCTCGTCAGAGCATTTCACAACTGGGACATCGAGAACGTTCATCGTGAGCCTCCGGTTCCGGTTTGAGTATTAGAATAGGAATGATAATGAATATTTCCTGATTCAATGAATATCTTAAACAAAAGCCTGAGGTTTATCAATCCTTGGAAAAGACTGTTCCAGGGTCAATGTTCCATGTTCCAGGGAACGGCAAAAATAGATGCTCTCCGGACCGTAATAATTGTCGTGACCTTCGTTTCGTATTTCGTCTGACAATATGGCCGTCTTAAAAACCGAAAGACGGCGGATTCCGGCCACCTCTCTCCTCGTCGTCCCGGACTTGGAGACTGTGTCGTAATTCCTTTTCCGACGGAAACGTGCAAATCACCGGAATAAACCACCACCCCCGTCATTCCCGCGAAAGCGGGAATCCCCGCAACGCCGTCGTCCCGGCCTCGGGTACCCTCTGGGTGTTCGGGATCCAAGGTTTTTCTTTTTGAGCCCTTTTGAAAACCGTAAGACCAGAAACAATAATAAAAACAAAACCTTGGATTCCAGCTTTCGCGGGAATGACGGGCGGGGGGAGTGCTATGCCGGCAGGTATAATGTACACGCTTCGGATGGTGGGAAAGGAATTACGACACAGCCTCCAACCCCGGGATGACGACCTAATATTATCCCGAAATGCGGTAGAAGCAGTCTCTGGACGACGGACTTTGGCGAATTGCGATATAGTCTCAGGAGGGCGGGCGACGGGTAGCAGCTATTTACTGTTTTGTTTTGACCTTGAACGCAGAACGTAGAACGCAGAACGTAGAACCTTTCTTTAGTTCAGATAGTTAAGGATGGTGATGGACTGCATTCTGGCGAGGGTTGCCAGTAAGGCCTGGTAGGTGGTGATAAGGGTGTTGAATTCTGTCGCAAGCTTGGCCGTATCGGCATTTACAAGGTCTGCCTGAAGCATCTGGATACTGCCTTCCTTCGTCTTGTTGTTTGCGATCATGTTCTTTGCGCTTGAAACCTGGAACACGATCACGCTGGTATTTTTAGCTGTCAGTTCAGTGGCGGCGTCTATGTATTTGATATTCTTGGCAACCCATGTATCATTGCCGGATTCAAAGGCATCCTTGACATTCTTTAACAACTCAAAAACACTCAGGTCCTTTACGTGGAAGGTATCGCCGACGGTAAGATTGTCTGTCGCACTGCTGCTGAAAAGCGCCTTTATCCGATTATTCGTTGTATTGGCCACCCCTTTCCCGTCTATGAACATGCCCGTATCGTAGTCGCCTACATCGCTCGTACCGTTGCTCACCACGGATTCCACATTGTCGAAACCAAGGACGCCGGCAGCTGTGGCGCCTGCGTTGGACCAGTTAAAAGTCTCCGCGCTTCCCGTGTTGTTTGCAATGTCGATCTTTCGGGTCAATGCATCATAGGTCACTATATGTCCCGCCTGAGCAACATTCAGCTTATTCTGGATCTCCTGCGCAAGGCCGGCCCCCGTATACGCTCCTGCTGCGAGTGTGATGGCGGCGCCGTTGCGGTATATAACATCGTTGGTCCCGGCTGTAATGGTAATATCAGCCGTCGTATCGGCTCCGCCGCTCGTTAAGCTGACGTTCGCCGACCAGGTGCTCCCTCCGTCAACGGAGAATTGATACGTAGGCCCACCGGCCGCGGACCGGTTGTTTGTGATCTTTACCTGAAATGCTTTCCTTCCGGTATCAATATCGCTCTTTATCGTTTCACTCGGTTTGACGGTAATATCGTAAATATTATCGAAGCCGAGCGTGCCCGCCGCTTCGGCTCCCGCATTAAATACAACATCGCCGCCCGTATTATTCTTAAAGACGAATTTCCTGGTTGTGGAATCGAAGGCCACGGAAATGAGCTTTTCCGCACTATGGTCGCTCGTATCGATCCCAAGGTTGCTCACGACAGAATCCACATTGTCGAAACCAAGCAGCTTGCCCGCCGTGGAACGGGAATCGGACCAGTTGAAGGTTGCTGCGGCGCCTGTATTATTGGTTATAGAAAATGTCCTTGTTCCCGAGCTTTCATATGCGACCGCATAGTCTGCCCCGAGCTGCGTCTTTATCTGCGCCGCAAGGTTCGCGCCCGTGTAGGTACCGCTGGCTAGCGTAACGGCAGAACCGTTCACATAGATCTGGTTGTTTGATGAATTGACAACGTATTGCTTGTTGAGCTGGTCTTCTATATCGGCGGAGAGTGAAAAACCGTTATACACACCCTGCGTGAGGCTGACGGCTTGACCGTTCAGCAACATCCCGTCGTTCGACGTGTCGATGACATAAGCAAAGCTGTCCGTATTGGAATAGATGTCCCCGGTGTATTTATTCGTAACGCTGGCAAAGGCTATCTTGGAGTTGCCGTAAAAGGCTTCCCTGCCGGAGACGCCGTATTGCGACGTCTGGCCGCTATCGACATATATCTTCGTGGCGTCTTCCCCGCGCTGGTCCGGGTTGAACGTGACCGAATAATCGCCGTTGAGCTGCAATGGGGGTTTGTCTGCCTGCTTTCCGCCGAATATGTAAGTGTCGCCAAGTCTGCTGTTCCCGACAGTAACCATTTGTTCGATTATGCTTTTCATCTGTTCCGCGGCGGCCTGCCGCATGCTGGGATCCATCGTGCCATACGTGTTGGCCATTTGCGATACATCGGACAATTGGCCGACTACGCTCGAAAAAGATACCGTGTACATGCTCACGAGCGTGCTTAAACGCTGCAGGTTCGTGTTGTACTGGGTCCCCTGGCTCAGCTGGGCGTCATATTGAATGGATGTTGCGTATCCTACGGGATCATCGGAAGGCACATTTATGATCCTCTGCGTAGAGAGTTTCTTTGTGATATCATCCATCTGCCGGCCAATATCATTGAGGCCCAGTTGAAACAGTCTGTAACGTAAGCTGTCAGGTATCCGCATAATTAAATCCCCAGTAGAGCATCCATAAGCTTGTTCACGGTGTCGACGAGGCGTGCCGCAGCCTGATAGGCGTTCTGAAACCTGATGAGATTGGACATCTCCTCGTCTATCGAAACACCCGAAACTGCCTCTCTTTGACTCTCTACTATGTTCATAAGGTTTTGGTGATATTCGGCAAGGTCCGTCGCGTTCTTCGACAGGTTCCCTATTGTGCTTGCTATTGTGGAGGTATACGCCACATATGTCGTGTCGTAACCGCCGATCTCTACCGTCGCGCTCCCCAGGCCCGAGATCGTAAAGGCGATACCGTTGTCTGACGGGTTGGTTGACGACGACGACGCGGCAATATAACCGACGTCCGCCTTAATCTCATCGCTCAGATCCAGATTCGCGGCGTAATCGGACGTCACATTCTTAAAAAAATCAATACCCGTCGTTCCGCTGGAATTGTAGCCGGCTGCATGGACACTGTTGACCTCCGTCATGAGCGACTTTGCGAGGTCGTCGAGGTTGTCCATAAAACCTGTCATCTGATTGTCCCTGAGGTCGACAAGCCCCTTCAGTGTACCTCCGCTGATGGCATCCGTAATATCAACCGGTGCCAGCGAATTACCGTTACAGTAAATACTGTAAAAATTACCCGTCCCCGACCTTTCAGCGGAAAGCTCATAAACATTGCCTTTATCCACGAGGCTCTTTCCGCCTCCCGTCATTACCGTAAGAGCGCCTTCGGCATCCTCGAACCACTGGATATCCAGCTTGCCGGAAAGTTCTTTGACCGCCAGAAGCCTCTCGCTGGTGAAGCTTCCGCCCTGGGTTCCGCTTGCGGTGCCTGCTACGATCTTTTTGTTCAGTTCGGCGATAGAGTTAAGAATGTTATTGACCTCGTCCACCCCCTGGGCAACTTTGCCATCCGCTTCGATTTGCAAATTGGCCAGTTCGGAGTAGACGCTTTGGATCCCGTTGCTAAGGTTCTGCGCCTTCATGGCCACATCGCTGCGGGCTACCCTGCTAAGCGGATCCGCCGACAGGCCCTGCCAGGCATTGAAAAATTCAGTTATATTCGATGAAAGCTTCGTATTGGCCTCATCGAGAACGCTCTCGATGCGGGAGAAAAACTGTGCGTAGGTCTTCTGCTCTTCCATGGACGTAGACTGCCTGGCCATGGACAATTCCAGGTACTTGTCGTAATTGCTCATTACTCGTTCAACGGTTACGCCGCTTCCCAGGAAACAGCCGTCGGTCATTGTCGGATCGGCTTCCTTAAGGATTGCCTCCTGCCGTGCGTATCCAACCGTATTTACATTGGCAATATTGTTCGCTAAGACCTGGAGGGCCGACTGCTGCGCAGAAAGAGCACTTCTAGCGATGTTGAGGATAGACGTGATACCCATAGGCTACCTTCTTAAGATTTCATACAACCTTTGAGAGGACGAGGGACGAGAGGTCCTCTCTCTTTTTCCCGTAACCCACCGTTGTGCCGATACTCCCGATAATGTTCTCTATCGAGGACCTGACATGGTCAATGGAGAAGGACAGGAGCTTCATGTTCTTGTCCATGGCCGTCTTGATCTCCCTTATTACAACGGCCAGTTCCTTGTTCAGAGCCTGCATCGTAGTGTCCGCGGCGATTGCGTCCCGTTCGCCGGCATCACCAAGAAGCTTCTCCTTTTCAGCCTTGAGGTAATCAAGCTTTCTTAAGATCTCTTCTTTTCTGTTGTTTCCCGCGATAATGCCGTCAAGGGAAAAGGAAATGATGGCATCCCGCTCCATGCGAAGGGCCGAAAGGAACTCCTTCAGGGTTTTTTCCTCTTTCTTCGTCATCTCGATGATAGCGGCGGTCATCATCATAGCATCTCGTCCAGGATATTGCTCCTTAATATGCTTCTGGCGACTATCTCGCCTTTTGCATTGTACGTCCCTTCTTCAATGGCCTGTTTGAGGCTCTCTACCTTTTCTTCCCGGACGACCGGCTGTGCCTTAGCCCGTGCAGCGAGATCCTGGATCTCCTGCTTTCTGGAAGAGATCTCGACCTTGTCGCCATAGCCTATTACGTTGCCTTTTTTCTGTTCCACCGAGGGATCTTTCTGAGGCTTGACCTGCGCAGCTTTAACAAGACTGTCAAGCAGGTCGGTTTTGTTTCCGTTTTCGATCTTCATGGTCTACCTCCTCTATCGCTTAGACTTATTATCGCCGATAGCGGGATTAACTTTAATATTTTCTTTTTCGGTATATTTCATAAGTATCTCTTTTATGCCTACGCCTTTTTCTGCGAGAAAATCGGCTACTTTTTCATATACCATTGCCATATACGTCTCTTCCGAGTAACCCTTTTTCGACATTTTGGTCGTTTTTTCCATGTACTTAAGCATGCTGAAAAGCATGAAACTCTCGAAATTCTGGCAGACCTTTTCCCGGTCTGACCCGGATGCATCGGACATGGTCTTATTGAATCTAGTACCAGCCATTGATATTGAAGGTTGGACCTCTGCCATGACGGATTTTAAACTTTCAGACATTTTTTGTAACCTCCTATATCACTTCAAGTTCGGCGTGAAGCGCGCCGGATGCTTTTATGGTCTGCAGTATGGTTATGACGTCCCGCGTCGATATGCCGGTCGCATTGAGCGCATTGACGAGTTCACGCAGGGAGATCCCGGCTTCCAGAAGGTAAAATTTTCCCCGGTCTTCGCGCACGCTGATCTGCGTGTCCGGAGTGACGACCGTCCGTCCCTGTGCAAAAGGCATCGGCTGGCTCACCTTCGAGTCTTCCTTGATCTGGACGCTTATATTCCCGTGCGATATCACGACCGTCGAGACCCGTACATTTTCGCCTATAACAACCGTTCCGGTCTTTTCGTCGACAACGATCTTGGCCTGCGTATCGGTCTTTATGTCGAGATTTTCGACCATTGATACAAACTGCACGGGGTTGCTCCTCATGTCGGCCGGTATTTTCACGGTTATGGTCCCTGCGTCCTTTGCGTGGGCGCCGCCGCCGAATGTCTCGTTGATGCGGTCCGCCACGCGCCTGGCGTTCGTAAAATCCGGTGTTTTCAGGGCGATGGTTATATCGCTTCCCTTGTAATCCTCCGAGAGGACCTCACGTTCGATCGTTGCGCCGTTTACGATCCTTCCGACCGTCGGATGGTTCTTCTGTACGGAAGCCCCCTGACCGGAAGCCAGGAAACCCCCGACGATCATCGGTCCCTGGGCCATTGCGTAAACATTGCCGTCAGCGCCTTTCAGCGGGGTTGTTACGAGAACTCCGCCCTCTATGCTTTTCGCATCACCGATAGAAGAGACCGTGACGTCCAACCTGCTGCCGATACGTGCAAACGGGGGCAGGTTGCAGGTCACCATGACCGCTGCGACATTATTGACTTTCGTTGTCTTCGGATCGACCCGTATTCCCATCGTTTCGAGCATATTCGCAAGAGATTGGTTCGTGAAAATAGTATTTGCCTTGTCCCCTGTTCCACCAAGGCCGATCACAAGGCCGTACCCGATCAGTTGATTGGTCCGGGAGCCGTTAATATAGCCTATTTCCTTGATACGGGACGCATCCGCCATGCCGACGATAAGAAGGAGGAACGCTGCAACGAGAAATGCCATGCATACAGCCATTTTCGTAAGATGCACACGCTTTCTGTAACTCATACCTTCCTCCGTCAGAACGGCCATACCGCGTCTACGATCCGAGCCATCCATCCGGGCCTCTGCTTTTCGCCGACCACGCCGACGCCCGTATAAATGATCTTGGCATCCGCTATGAGGCTCGACGCCACCGCGTTGTTGTAACTGAGGTCCCTCGGCCTCACAATGCCCTGGACCAGGATCTCCCTTTTTTCGTTATTGATCACCACTTCTCTTTTCCCTTCGATCGCCAGGTTCCCGTTCCCCAGCACGTCGACGACACGGGCCGTGATCGTTGCAGTCAAATAGCCGTTGCGCGTCGTTTCCCCGGAACCCTCAAAATCATTCTTTGTGCTGGCGTTAATGAGCGCGGTGGGGGTTATGCTCGATGGGTACGTATTTGTCTCAAGTCCGAAAAAATTAGGGATGCCTGCAAGTGTCGAGGAGTTCCTCTTGGTGCTTGTGCCCGCTTTTTCGCTTGCTGTTGTCGTTTCATCGATGACGATCGTGATAATATCGCCAATTGCGCGGGCTCTGTGGTCGCTCAGGATGCTGCTAGACGAATTGACACCGCGGAATATCGTTCCCTTCTGGGGCTCCGGGCCGGGCTTCATGCTCTTGTACGTATTGTCAATGACGAAAGGTTCATCTTTTATCTTTGACTGGTTCACGTTTTGGCAACCCTGTCCTGCAAAGAATGCCATCACAAAGATCATAAGCAATGACAGGCCGGCAATCTTTTTCATGACCCCACGCTCCTAAAATTCAACTTTAACGGCATTACCGCTTATTACTTTTGCTGTCAGTTCTTTCCCTGAAGCAATGTTCTTCACGCGTATATTCTCACCGATCCGGCCCCTGTCGATGGTCCTGCCTTTTGCGCTGACGATCAGCTTGTTCGATTCCGCAATGATGGTGACAATATCACCTTTTTTCATAACGACCTGATTTTCGAGGACCTGCTCGGTGATGACCGTATTGGCGGGCACGTCACGCTTGAGCGCCTTGCCGATAATTTCGTCGGCCGAGGCCGGGTGCCCGGCTAATTTACCATTCATGTACGTTTCGCGAACGATGACATCCTTCTCGCTTATCAGGTCTCCCTTCTGGCCCGCCTGTTTCAGGACGTAGAGTTCCCGCCTTGAAAAGACCTTGAAGGGTACCTGGATGGCGTGTGTCCGGCCGGCCGGATTTCTTATCTCAACAGAGCATACACCGTCTCCGTTCATATCCGGCACCTTGACGAAATTCACGTTCACCACTTTAGCGTTATCCTTCAGGCCGGCCGGAAGCGAATTGAGTTTTACCCGCACCGAATTGCCCTCAGGATATATATCCTTTATAAACCTGATTATCCGGGACTCTATGCCGGATTCGGCCGCACCGGGCGCTGCATGGACAAAGTCTGAATGTCCCAGGAAAAAGGTGGCAGCCAGTACTGCTAAAGCACAGAGAAGATATTTCTTGACCGACATGTTTATCTCCTCAGGTTATTGGTCATCTGAAGCATTTCGTCGGCAGCCTGTATCGCCTTCGTATTGATCTCATAGGCCCGCTGCCCGATTATCATATTGATCATTTCCTGCATGACATTGACATTCGACATTTCCAGAAAACCCTGTATTACCGTGCCCATGCCGTTCTGACCCGGCTTTCCCGTGGTGGGCGAGCCGCTTGCGTCGGTTTCCATAAAGAGATTCTTCCCGATTGCCCGAAGTCCGGAAGGATTGATGAAATTTGCAAGTTCAAGGCTGCCGAGCTGCTGCGGTGCGCTCTGTCCCTGGATCTGGACCGTTACCGTACCATCGCTTTCTACAGAGACGCTCGTTGTCTTGGCGGGTATTGTCAGATTAGGTTCTATCGTGTAGCCGTCTGTTGTCACGATCTTTCCGTCGGCATCGGTTTTCAATGCACCCGCCCTCGTGTAGGCCTTTTCCCCGGAAGGCAGATTGACCTGTATAAACCCGTTTCCTTCTATGGCGATGTCCAACTCATTGTCCGTCTTCTGATAATCACCCTGCTGAAAGACCTTCTGCACGGAGGAGAGCATCGCGCCCAGGCCTATCTGAACGCCGGTCGGGACCATCCCGCCGCCTTCATTCCGTGCGCCCTGGAGCCTTAAGGTCTGGTACATAAGGTCCTGGAAATCTGCCCGGCTTTTCTTGTAGCCAGTCGTACTGACATTGGCGATGTTGTTGGCAATTACGTCCAGATTCGTCTGCTGAACGTTCATGCCTGTTCCGGCTGACCACAGTGCCCTTAACATAACTTCCTCCTAGAATTTTGCGAGGGCTGTCAACTTATCGTTAACATCCCCAAACATCTGATCGATCTTGGTGTAGCATTCAAATGCCCTCATCGTCTGGATGAGGTCGACCATTTCAAGGACCACATTGACGTTCGATGCCTCATATGAACCCTGCCTGACAGAATATACCTTCGGTATCTCTCCGGAATCATTGCCCGTGTTGATAAAATTGCTTTTGCCCGCAGGCTTCAGGTCACTCGTGTTCTTGAACTCCGTTACTTTTACGACATCAACAAGGTCTTTCCCCAGGAATATCGAGCCGTCGTTTTCGATGCTTATCGACTTTCCATCCGTTACATTGATGGTGATCTCGCCGCCTTTCCCCATCACCGTGTCACCCGACACCGTTACGAGGCGGCCTGTCTTATCAAGCATGAACTGTCCATTGCGGGTATATCGCACACCGTCACGCGTCATAACGCTGAAGAACCCGTTGCCCATAATGGCGAGATCAAGCAACGCCCCGCTTTCAACTACAGATGCGTCAGAAAAATCGATATAGGTGTCCGAAAGATTGACATATGCATTCTTCAATAAGGCCTGGCCTCCTGATCCGTCATCGGTCGTCGTGACCACATCGAATACGGTCCGGGATGCCTTAAAGCCCGCCGTTAGTGAATTGGCAAGATTATTGGCGATCATGTCCAGCCTTTTCTCATTCACGTATTTTCCAGCTACTGTAACGTAATTGCTCATGCCGGGTTATTGTGCAATTGGTATGCCAGAGAAGATGGGTTACGGGTAATTGGTTATGGGTAATGGGCGTTTCTTCATCATCCCGGCCTTAAGGAGGCTGTGTCGCAATCCCCCACCCTCCGTCATTCCAGCGAAAGGGTTGTGTCACCAGCTCCCCCCCCACCCGCCGTCATCCCGGCGATGAGGCTGTGTCGCAACCCCCCCCCTCGCCGTCATCCCGGTTTACCGGGATCCAGTGTCTTTTCTTTGTCTTATTAGCCGGTTACAATTCACGAAAGCCATAACATGAACAGGCAACCCTGTGTATATATCCTTACCGGTAAGGGAAATAAAACCTTATATACGGTGTGACATGGGGCTTGAAAAGACGTATACGGAAACCTGAAGTTAAACTCATTGTAAAAGAGGCTATTGTTTAAGTTATGTATATCAGAAG